>NZ_JBLZWV010000032.1:0-88877 GCF_056098905.1 Pseudomonas sp. TSO6
CGGGGCTGCCGTACGAAGAAGTGATCTGAGGTTCTGTGCTGCCTGTCCTGGCCCCATCGCCGGCAAGCCAGCTCCTACAGGTACTGCACAAGGCTTGAATGCGATGTGGTCAATGTGGGAGCTGGCTTGCCGGCGATCACGGGCGAAGCCCGTGCCATGCAAACCTTGCCTACTGGGCCAGCAGCGCCTCCATCTCCCGATACCCTCGCTGGCGCGCATGCTCCAGCGCGGTGACCCTATCCTTGTCGGCAATCTGCCGGTCCGCCCCCGCCGCCAGCAGCCGGCGCACAATCTCCACATGCCGCGGTCCGCCATCCCCCAGGATCACTGCCTCCATAAGCGCGGTCCAGTGCAGGCGGTTCAGGTGGTTCACGTCCACCCCGGCATCGATCAGCATCTGCACCGTCTCGACATGGCCGCGCTCGGCCGCAGGGATCAACGCAGTCCCCCCGTAGCGGTTGGTGCTCTTGAGGTTGGCACCGTGGCTCAGGGTCAGCCGCAGGATATCGTTCAGGCCTCGGGCGCCGGCATACAGATAAGGGCTGTCATCGATATTGTCTTTGGCGTTCACGTCGGCACCGGCCTGGATCAGTGCTTGCGCCGCCGCCACCTGGTTGCCGTGGGTGGCCACCAGCAGGGCAGTGCGCCCCTGCTCATCACGGCTTTCCAGCCGGGCACCTTCTGTCAGCAACTGTTGCACGGTGCGCACGTCGTCCTGGCGGGCGGCGTTGTGCAGGCGGTTGTCCATGGTGCTGTTCTCGGCGTGGGCGGCAAGGCTGGTGAGCAGGGCGAACAGCATGGTTGTGAGTGATCTACACATGGGGTGGCTCCTGATTGACCTGCCTGCATCCTAGAAAAATCGCACAAAGTCTTGAAGTTAAGTTTGCGCATGACCGACAGTGGTCTGCTGAATAGACAAAGCAGGAAGCAAAACGATGAAGTTCTCCACACCGCTGATGAGCGCGCTGTGCCTGGCGATCGCGAGTGGGTGGGCCTGTGCCGAGCAAGTGTTGCCCGCGCCACCCGAACTGGCCTCCGGCTACCGCCCTGGCCTGCAGCCGGTGCACGCCAGCCGGCATATGGCCGCCGCTGCCAACCCGCTGGCCACCGAAGCGGGGCGGGCGATGCTGCGTGACGGTGGCAGCGCCATCGACGCGGCCATCGCCATGCAAATGGTGCTGACCTTGGTAGAGCCGCAATCCAGCGGCATCGGTGGTGGGGCTTTTATCCTCTACTGGGACGGCAAACGTGTTCAGGCTTTCGACGGCCGCGAGGCAGCCCCGGCGCAGGTAACGGAACAACTGTTCTTGCAAGCCAATGGTTCACCGATGCCGTTCAGGTCGGCGCAGATCGGCGGGCGCTCAGTGGGTGTGCCGGGGGTACTGCGCGCGCTGAAACTGGCTCACGAGCAGCACGGCAAGCTGCCTTGGCAGCAACTCTTTGCCCCGGCCATCGCGTTGGCACGTAACGGTTTCCCCGTTTCCGAACGCCTCCACACCCTGGTGGCGGGCGACCCGTATATCGCCCGGTCACCGGCCATGGCGCGCTACTTCCTGGATAAAAACGGCAAGCCGCTGCCGGTGGGCACGAGGTTGCGCAACCCTGAACTTGCGCAAACGTTCGAGCAGATTGCCGCGCACGGGCCCCAGGCGTTTTACACCGGTGAAATCGCCGGGGCCATCGTGGCCAAGGTGCGCAGCCATACCAATGCCGGTTACCTGTCGTTGCAGGACCTTGAGCAGTACACCGCCAAAGAGCGCGAGCCGGTGTGCGGCACCTACAAGGCCTGGCGCGTCTGCGGCATGCCGCCGCCCTCGTCGGGTGGGGTGACGGTGTTGCAGACGCTGGGCATGCTTGAAGCCGTGCAGCGCGCCACGCCACAACGCGACCTGGCGGCGCTGCGGCCGTTGGCGAGCGCGTCCCCGGCAGGCCTGGAGGCACCGCCGCTGGCCGTGCACCTGATCGCCGAGGCCGAGCGCCTGGCCTACGCCGACCGCGCTCAGTACCTGGCCGACAGTGATTACGTGCCGGTCCCGGTCAAGGCCCTGACCGACCCCGCCTACCTGGCCCGCCGAGCAGCGCAGATCGGCGAGCACAGCATGAAGCGCGCTCGCCCTGGCCAGCCGCAAGGCGCCGACCTGGCCCTGGCACCCGATCGCTCGCCTTTGCGCATTTCCACTTCGCACCTCAGCGCAGTGGATGACAATGGTCAGGCACTGGCCATGACCACCTCGGTGGAGGCCGCGTTCGGTTCGCACCTGATGGTCAAGGGCTTCCTGCTCAACAATCATCTGACGGACTTCTCGTTCCTCCCCCGGGAACACGGCAAGCCCGTGGCCAATCGGGTGCAGCCGGGCAAGCGGCCACTGTCAGCGATGGCGCCGACGCTGGTGTTTTCGCGGGCCTCTGGCGAGCTTGTGGCCAGCCTTGGTTCGCCAGGGGGCTCGCAGATCATTGGCTACGTGAACAAGGCGCTGATCGGCTTGCTGGATTGGCAGCTCGACCCGCAGCAGGCGGCCGGCCTGCCCAACTTCGGCAGCCGCAATGCCGGCACTGAAGTGGAAGCCGGGCTGGCCAGCCAATCGCTGATCCGCCAATTGGCAGCCTGGGGCCATGAGGTCACGCCGATGACCATGACCAGCGGCATGCAGATCATCCAGCGCAGCGGCGATGGCTGGTCCGGTGGCGCCGACCCTCGGCGGGAAGGTGTGGCCCTTGGCGACTAGCCGTGGTAGAACGCAGTCTTGCCATTCAGCAGTTGAATACCAAGATGTCTATCAGCGTGAAATCGAATAGAGCCCTGTTCGACCTCGACCTGCTACGCGCCATTGTGGTGGTGGCCGATTGCGGCAGCTTCACCACAGCGGCGGCGCGCCTGCACTCGACCCAATCGACCATCAGCCAAAAGGTGCGCCGCCTGGAAGACATGGTCGGCCACCGCTTGCTGGTGCGAGGTAACCGCGATGTGCTACCGACCGACGCCGGGCAGACCTTGCTCGGCTATGCCCGGCACATGCTGGCGCTGAATGACCAGATGCTCGAGGCCCTGGCCGGGGCGATGGTGGGCACCACCGTACGCCTTGGTGTGCCCGAGGACTTCGTTGGCGGGCGCACCACCAATGCGCTGTCGGCGTTCAGCCGGCTGCACCCGCAAGTGAAACTGGAAGTGACCAGCGGCCTGTGCCGCGACCTCAGCCAGGCCTACGACAACGGTGAACTCGACCTGGTGCTGCTCAAGCAGCGGCGCAACACCCGGGAGGGCGTGGCTTGCTGGCCCGAGCGCCTGCAATGGATCGACAGTGCGCGCACCCCCGCCTTTGAGCTGGACCCGATCCCGCTGGTGACCTTCCCGCCGCGCGGCTTGTACCGCGAGGACATGATCAACGCTATCGAAAGCATGGGCCGGCGCTGGCGCATCAGTTTCACCAGTTCCAGCCTCAGCGGTATCCAGGCGGCAGTTGCCGATGGCATGGGCATCAGCCTGCTGCCGCCAAGGGCGGCAACGGCTGAGCATCGGGTGCTGGGGGCAGGGCAAGGGCTGCCTGAGGTCGACAGCTATGAAATCGTCATCGTCCACCGGCCGACGGCAGATGTGATGGTCAAGGCGTTAGCCGAGGTCATGACACAACTGCTGGCGGGTGGTGGGATCTGACACGCCTTGACGCGGTCGGTGTAGGAGCGTCAACCCGTACCAAGGGCGTGCGTCGGCCGACTGAGATGATCAGCTCAGGCTCAAGCCGCCGCCAGGCGTGGCGACAGGTGAATGCCGGCAATCATGCAGCGCACCGAGCCCCCAGCCATTTCGATGGTCGGCACGTCCAGCGGCACCAGCCGCGCCGAGCGCTCGATGCGCCGGCGTTGCTCGCTGGTCAGGCTGTCGAAGGCCTTGCGTGACAGCGCCAGAATACGCCCGTCGCGCCCGGACAGTTCGATGGCGTTGCCGGCAAACTGGCTGATCTGCTGGTTGCTCAGGTCAATCACGTCGCGGCCCGATTCGATCAGCCGCATGCGCACTTCCTCGGCCCGCGCCTTGTTGGTGAACGTGCCAAAACCCACCAGGGCAAACTCGGTCGCCACGCACATCAGTACGTTGGTGTGGTAGATCGGCGTGCCTTGCTCGTCGGCAGTGTCGAATACCATCGGCTCGAAGTTGAAGTGGGTGCTGAAGCGCTCCAGGGCTATCGGGTCGGCGCGGTTGGAGCGCGCGGTGTAAGCCACCCGCGACAGGTGGTCGAATACCATGGCGCCGGTCCCTTCGAGGAACAGCTCGTCCTGCTCCAGCCCTGAATAATCGATTACATCCTGCACGCGGTACTCATGCTTGAGCATCTCGATCACATCGGCGCGCCGTTCGCGGCGGCGGTTGCGCGAGTACATCGAGTAGATCGCGATGTGTCCACCGGGGTGGGTCGAGAACCAGTTGTTGGGGAACACCGAGTCCGGGGTGTTGTGCTCGCCAAAATCGTCGAACAGGTGTACGCGCACGCCTTCGGCCTCGAGGCGGCCGACGGCCTGGGTGACTTCATCACGGGCAACCTCGGCGAGCGCCTGTGCGGCGAGGCCGGGGCTGCTGCGCTGGAATGAGTTGTCGGCTGCGGTTTCCGGGTTGGGGGTGAACGCATGTGGCCTGACCATGACCACTGCTGCAGGTGCTTGAATCGAACGCGTTGGAAATGCCATGTGGAATACCGGGTTAAGAGCAGGGTTAGGCAACGCGTCGGATGCGGCTTTTGGCAGCGCGGCCGCGGGTGTGGCTGAACAGGTCTTTCGGGTCGTCTTCCACCCATGGCACCAGGTCGATCTTCGTGCCCATGCCGCGCTTTTCCGCCTGCTGTAGTACGTAACGTAGTACGGTGTAGTCCTCCAGGGCGAAGCCCACCGAGTCGAATACCGTGACCTGGCTGTCGCTCTGGCGCCCCTCGGTCTCGCCGCGCAGCACACGCCACAGGTCAACCACCGGGAAGTCAGCGGGCAACTGCTGGATGTCACCTTCGATACGGGTTTGCGGCTCGTACTCGACGAACACCCGGGCGTTGCGCAGCACATCGGCGTGCAGTTCGGTCTTGCCCGGGCAGTCACCCCCCACGGCATTCAGGTGCATGCCGGGTTCGAGCATGTCGGGGGTGATGATGGTGGCGTAGGCCTTGTCGGCAGTGACCGTGGTGATGATGTCTACGCCTTTCACCGCTTCGGCCACCGAGCCGGCCCGGCGAATGGTGAGGCCGCTGTATTCCTTGAGGTTGGCAATCAGCTTGGCGGTGGCCAGCGGGTCGGTGTCGTAGGCGACGATTTCTTCGATGCCCAGATGCTTGTGAAAGGCCAGCGCCTGGAACTCGCTTTGCGCGCCGTTGCCGATCAGCGCCATCTTGCGCGAGTTCGGTCGGGCCAGTGCCTGGGCTGCCATCAGCGAGGTAGCCGCAGTGCGCAGGGCGGTGGCAATGGTCAGTTCCGACAGCAACACCGGGTAGCCGGTCTCGACATCGGCCAATACGCCGAAGGCCATCACGGTATGCAGGTCACGCGCGGTGTTGGCGGGGTGGCCGTTGACGTATTTGAAGGCGTAGCGGCTGTTGTCGGCGACCGGCATCAGTTCGATCACACCCACTTCCGAATGGCTGGCAACCCGTGCGGATTTATCAAACTCCTGCCAGCGTTTGAAGTCTTCACGAATGGCCGCAGCCAGTTCACCTATGAACGGCGCTACGCCGATGTCGTGCACCAAGTCCGACATGGTTGGAACATCAATGAAATACGTCATGCTCTTGCACCTTGTTATTATGCGCTGCCCTCTGGATATTGCAGGGTGAGCGCTTAGGATTATCGAAGTGTCGCCGGCTCGAACATTTTGATGAAAGGTTGCGTCAACAGGAAGAATGCAGGTTGCCAGTTTCGCCAACTTTCTAGACAATCTGCCACCCCAAAGTAGCAATCTGATTATTTGGCAGGCATATGGACACTATCGATCGGGAACTGATTGCGCTGTTGCGGGACAATGCACGTACCCCCGTGCTGACCTTGGCAAAAAAACTCAAGGTGGCCAGGGCAACGGTGCAAAACCGCATCACCCGGCTCGAAGAGCAGGGCGTGATCATCGGCTACACGGTACGCTTGCGCTCTGACGCGCTGGACCAGGGCGTGCGGGCGATCACCAGCATCGGCATCAGCGGCCACCACGCCGCAGAGGTCAAGCACGCGCTGCGTGGGCACCCCAACGTGGTGGCCATTCACACCACCAATGGCCGCTGGGACCTGATGGCAGAGCTGCGCGCAGACACCCTTGAAGCGTTCGACCGGGCGCTGAACACCATTCGCTCCATCCCCCACATCGAGAATACCGAGACCAGCATCCTGCTCTCCACCTACAAGATGTGACCGCTGGGTCAGGCCTTTTGACAGGCGCATTGCGCAAACTGTCACCCAGGCTTTCCACAGTGCAAAAAATCCCTTTGGCTGTGCGCATTCTGTAGCGTTCCGCTTGGCCCGGGGCACTGGCAGAATGAAACTGTTTTCGTGCAACGGTACAAGGCGCACCACCCAGGGTGCGTTTCAAACAATAAAAAAGCCCGCAGCGAAGTTGCGTCGGGCGTGAGTGTCCGTTTTCGATATTACCTGCGCTTTTATCATTTTCAATGACAGGGAACTTGCACCTTAGTGCCAATTAAATGGTGCGGCGCGGGGCGCTGAAGTTTTACCAAAAAAGAATAAGAGGTCGACTATGCATCAAACGTGCAATGCGCAAAGCGCTGCTCCGCAAGAGGGCCGAGTGCTCAAGCGACGGCTGGAAAACCGACACATACAGCTTATTTCGATCAGTGGCGCCATTGGTACCGGTTTGTTCATGGGCTCGGGCAAGATCATTGCGCTGTCTGGCACTTCAATCATCCTCGTCTACGCCATCATCGGTTTTTTTGTGTTCTGCATCATGCGCGCCATGGGCGAAATGCTGCTGGCCAACCTGCAGATGGAATCGTTCGCCGATCTGGTGCACAACTACCTGGGGCCACGGGCCGGTTACATTCTCAGCTGGTCGTACTGGCTCAGCTGGGTGGTGGCGGCGGTGGGCGACGTGGTGGTGGTCGCAGGGTTCGTGCAGTACTGGTACCCCGATGTGCCTACCTGGCTACCGGCTTTCGCCACCATGTTCCTGTTGCTGGGCCTGAACATGCTGGCGGTGAAGGCCTTTGGTGAAGTGGAGTTCTGGTTCGGCCTGATCAAGATCGTCGCCATCGTGCTGCTGGTGGTAACCGGCCTGGTGATGGTCGCCACCTCCTATACCTCGCCGGGCGGGGTGACGGCGTCGTTCAGCCACCTGGTGGCGCCTGGCGTGGTCATGCCGCATGGCATCCTTGGCTTCCTCGCCGGGTTCCAGATCGCGATTTTCTCCTTCGTCGGCACCGAGCTGATCGGCACCGCAGCGGCAGAGGCCAAAGACCCCGAGAAGACCCTGCCCAAGGCAATCAATACCATCCCCGTGCGTATCCTGCTTTTCTACATCTGTTCGCTGGTGTGCATCATCAGTGTGGTGTCCTGGGCCAATGTGCCGGCCAACCGTAGCCCGTTCGTTGAATTGTTCCTGCTTGGCGGGTTGCCCGCTGCTGCTGGCATCATCAACTTCGTGGTGCTGACCTCTGCGGCCTCGTCGGCCAACAGTGGCGTGTACTCGGGCTCGCGCATGCTCTACGGCCTGTCGCACCAACAACAGGCGCCGACGGCGTTCGGGCGCCTGTCCGGCTCGGGTACGCCGGTGCGGGCGCTGGTGTTTTCCGGGGTGTGCATGGCGATTGCACTGACGCTGCTGTTCGTGATCCCGGAAGTGATGACCGTGTTCACCCTGGTGTCGACCATTTCCGCGGTGATGATCATCGTTACCTGGTCGCTGATCCTGCTGTCCTATTTCGCTTACCGCCGACAGAATCCGCAGGCGCATGAGCAGTCCAGGTTCAAGCTGCCCGGCGGCAAGGTCACCGCCGCGCTGGCGCAGCTGTTCCTGATTTTCGTGCTGTGCCTGCTGGCGCTGGAACCGGACACCCGCACGGCGTTGTACGTGATGCCGTTGTGGTATGCGGGCCTGTTGCTGGCCTATCGACGCAGGACCAAGGCCTCTGCGCAACCGCAGACAGCGACTGCTACATAGCACCATGGGGCTGCTGCGCAGCCCATCGTTGGCAAGCCAGCTCCCACTTGGACTGCGCGAGTCGCAAGATTCGCGCTGTACCTGTGGGCGCTGGCTTGCCGGCGAGACACCTCAAGGCTGGCGTTCAGCAACCGCCCGCAACGTCCGCAACGTCACCACCGGTGCATCCACCACGAACCGGTTGGCCAGCCAGCCGGGCACATCGCCGGCAGGGTCGGCCTGCAACTGGTAGGTCACCTCCGTCTCGCGCTCGCCCAGTGGTTTCATCCGCCACTCACCGCTCAGATGCTCCACCCGGATCAGGCCGTCCACCTTGGGGATCCTGTCGGGCTCGGCACTCAGGCGCCGCAGCAGGGTGCCGTCATCCAGGCGTTCGCTGGTCACTTTCAGCACAATGTCCCGCGGCATCGTCGGCCACGGCAGGTTGGTGGTCAGGTACACCCAGGTATTGGCGCCATCTACTTCCAGCAAACGCATCTGGTCACAGGCGTATAGCCATTTGCAGGCTACCCGCAGGTTCTCTTGCAGGTCGGTGAGGGTGCGCACGCTGGCTTTCATGGTGCTCACACCACGAAACTGCTGGTAGGACGAGTCAGCCGCGCCACTGAGGTACACGCGGATGCCTTCGCGGTCGTAGGCCAGGTTCCAGTCATCGGCGGCCGGGGCAGGGCCACACAGCAGCAGGGCAGTGAGCAGCAGGCAGCGGTTCATGGCCGGTACCGCGCGGGGGATGGGTGTTTGAGTATGCGCGGCAAACAGAAAGCCCGCCAGGTTGGCGGGCTTGCGGGCATCAGCCTGGGCTTAGCGCTTAGGGTTCAGCGTCAGGTGCACGTGACGGTTCACGTCTTTGTACAGCAGGTAGCTGAAGTTGCCTGGGCCGCCGGCGTAGCAGGCTTGCGGGCAGAAGGCGCGCAGCCACATGAAGTCGCCGGCTTCCACTTCGACCCAGTCCTGGTTCAGGCGGTACACCGCCTTGCCTTCCAGCACGTACAGGCCGTGTTCCATCACGTGGGTTTCAGCGAACGGGATCACGCCGCCCGGCTGGAAGGTGACGATGTTCACGTGCATGTCGTGGCGCATGTCGGCCATGTCGACGAAACGGGTGGTTTTCCAGCGGCCTTCGGTGCCCGGCATCTCGATGACGGTGGCGTTGTCGCGGTGGGTGACGAACGACTCCGGTACGTCCAGGCCTTCAACTTTCTGGTAGTGCTTGCGCAGCCAGTGGAAGGTGACGTTGGACTTGCTGTTGTTGCGCAGGCTCCACTCGGCGCCCGGGGCCAGGAAGGCGTAGCCGCCTGGTACCAGGGTGTGGTGTTTGCCTTCAACGGTGATGTCCAGCTCGCCTTCGACAATGAACACCACGGCTTCGGCGTTAGGGTCCAGCTCAGGACGCTCGCTGCCGCCTTCCGGGGCCAGCTCGACGATGTACTGGGAGAAGGTTTCGGCAAAACCGGTCAGCGGGCGGGCGATGACCCACATGCGCATCTTGTCCCAGAACGGCAGGTGGCTGGTGACGATGTCACGCATCACGCCCTTGGGGATGACGGCATAGGCTTCGGTGAACATGGCACGGTCAGTCAGCAGCTCGGTTTGAGCCGGGTGCCCACCGTGGGGGGCGAAGTACGAATGGTTCGACATGGACAATCTCGACTTGTTGTTCTCTCCCCATGCCGTGAACCGCACCGGCCGGTGCGGCGCAGGGGATGTGGCAACAGAATAGGGTCGAGCACATGCCATCCACAAATTAAATGTTGGAATACCCGGTATTTGATCGCTGAATGTCGACCTGGCGTCCGGCGTGCTGTTCCGGCAGCCGATCACCTTGGCCGAACAGTTTGTGGCGCAGGGTGCCTTCGGCGTAGCCCGACGGGTAGCGGCCGCGGCGTTGCAGCTCGGGCACCAGCAACTCGACCACGTTGGCCAGGTCGTCCGGCTGCACGGCGTAGGTCAGGTTGAAACCGTCGATGCCGGTCTGGTCCAGCCAGCTTTCCAGCTGGTCGGCGACCTCGCTGGCGGCGCCTACCAGTACCGGGCCGCGACCACCCAGGCCAACGAACTCGGCGGCCTCGCGTACGGTCCAGCGGCGGTTCGGGTCGGCGGCGGTAAACGCGGCCAGGGCGGTGCGGCCGGCGTCGTTTTCGACGTATTCGATCGGCGCATCGGGGTCGAGGCCGGCAAAATCGATGCCGGTCCAGCCCGACAGCAGCGCCAGGGCGGCATCCAGGTCGACATAGCGACGGTATTCGGCGAAGCGGGCCTCGGCCTCTTCCTTTGTAGGGGCGACGATCAACAACGCCTGGGCATAGATCAGCACCTCATCACGATCCCGCCCGGCGGCCTCGCTGGCCTGGCGAATGCCGTCGGCGTAGCGGCGCAACACGGTGGGGGTCGGGCCGCTGATGAACACGCATTCGGCGTGGCGCGCGGCAAACTGCTGGCCGCGTGCTGAGGCGCCGGCCTGGAAAAGCACCGGCGTGCGCTGCGGCGACGGCTGGCACAGGTGCATGCCGGGTACCTGGAAGTGCTCGCCCACATGGTTGATAGGGTGCACCCGGGTTGGCTCGATGTAGCGCCCGCTGTCGCGCTCCAGCAGCACCGCGTCATCGTCCCAGCTCTTCTCCCACAGCTTGTACAACACCTGCAGGTATTCCTCGGCCAGGTCGTAGCGCTGGTCGTGGCCCAGCTGACGCGCCAGGCCGAGGTTGCGCGCGGCGCTGTCGAGGTAGCCGGTGACGATGTTCCAGCCGACCCGGCCATTGCTCAGGTGGTCGAGTGTGGACATGCGCCGGGCGAACGGGTAGGGGTGCTCGTAGGTGAGCGAAAAAGTGACGCCAAACCCCAGGTGCTCAGTGACCCCGGCCATGGCTGGCACCAGCAGCAGAGGGTCGTTGACCGGTACCTGCACGCCACCGCGCAGGGCGGCTTCAGGGCCGCCCTGGTAGACGTCGTAGATGCCCAGCACATCGGCAATGAACAGTGCGTCAAACAGGCCGCGTTCCAGCAGGCGGGCCAGGTCGGTCCAGTAGCTCAGGCGGTTGAAGGCCACACTGGTATTGCGTGGGTGGCGCCACAGGCCAGGGGACTGGTGGCTGGCGGCGTTCATGCTGAACGCGTTGAAGCGGATCGGGCGGGGCATGTCAGGTGCGCTCCGCTCAAGGCAACACGGAAGCCGGGTAGACCGCGTCGGCCACCTGCAGCTTGTGTGGAATCAGGCCCAGGCCCTGGAAGGTGTCAGCCAGTTTTTGTTGTTCGGCGACGATCTGCGGGGTGATGGCCACGGCGTTGTAGTTGCGGCGCTCGCTGGCCACTTCCAGCACGTTGGCGCTGATGCCTAGCTGCGGTGCCAGCAGTGCGGCAACCTCTGCAGGCTTGGCGTTGGCCCACTGGCTGACCTTGCCCAGTTCGCTAAAGAAGGTCTTGAGCAGCGCACGGTGCTGGTCGGCATAGCTGGCGGTGGACAGGTAGAAGGTGCGGTTGTTGGACAGGCCGCTGCCATCACGCAGGTTTTTCAGGCCTGGCTGGCTTTCTGCTGCGGCGAGGAACGGGTCCCACAGGGTCACGGCCTGCACGCTACCCGACTGCAGAGCGGCCACGGCATCAGCGGCATTGTTGACGTAGGCGGGGGTGATGTCCTGGTAACTCAAGCCGGCCTGCTCCAGTGCGACGGCCAGCAGGTACTGGGCGTTCCAGCCACGGCCTGTGGCCACGCGTTTGCCTTGCAGGTCCTTCACGCCGGCCACATGGTCCTGCTCGCGCACCACCAGGCCGATGCCGCGTGGATAAGGCTGCTCGGCGGCCAGGTACACCACCGGTTTGCCGGCCGCCTGGGCGAACACCGAAGGCGCGTCTGCGGCGTGGCCGAGGTCGATGGCGCCGGTGCTCAGGGCTTCGAGCAACTGCGGGCCGGCGGCAAATTCGTGCCAGCTGACCTTCACGCCTTGCGGGGCCAGCGCCTTTTCCAGGGCGCCGCTGCCTTTGAGGATATTGATGCTGTTGAACTTCTGGTAACCGATGCGCAGGGTCTTGGCGTCGTCGGCCAAGGCTTCGGACCAAGGCAGCAGGGCACTGGCGACACTGGCCAGCAGGCCGCCAATCAGCAGGCGACGAAGGGGGGAGAAGGCACGGATTGGCATGGGTTTGCTCCTTGAAACCGGGTGGGAAGCGATGCGCCCAGACTAAGGAGATGGCGTTTGGCTTTCAATTTTTATATTCCGTTTCGTTAGATTTTTTTGTTATTTTTATATCCTTTTGTTTTGTAATGCTTTGCATTCTTCGACATTTTTTTCACATTCGCTTGCTAGCATCGCCGGCATTCCCAAGGAGCCCTACATGCCGCAATTCCTGCGCAAGCGCAGCACCCGCATCGCCCTGACCGCCACTACCGGCGTGCTCACCGCCACCTTGGGTTTCTTTGCATGGCAGAGCTTCTACCCGGTCCAGGCCGCCTCCGGCTGGGATGTCGAGGTGCTGCATCGTGATGTGGCCAAGGCCGCATCGCTTTTGCCGCAAGCGGATGGCAGCCTGCTGGTCAGCCGCGAGCTGGATGATGGCCGCGGCAGCATCCTCAAGATCACCGCGACCGGCGACCGTGTCGTGGTGGTCGACAATCTTTCCAAGCCCGATGGCATGGTCGCGGCACAAGGCGGATGGGTGTTCAGCCAGGAAGGCGGTCAGGCGCCTGTAAGCCTGGCCCGCGATGGCCAGGTTACCCACCTGTTCGACGGTGAAAGCGTGCAGGGCCTGTGGAATGACGGTGACCACTTGTATGCCATCGAAGACCGCAAGGGCAATGGCCGCCTGATGCGTTATGACTGGGCCAGCGGCCAGCTTGATGTGCTGCGTTCCGGCCTGACCGAAACCGAAGGCCTCACCCGCTGCAACGACGGCCGCTTGCTGTACACCGAAAAAGCCAATGGCAAGGTTCGCGCCCTGTCTGACGATGGCAAGGGCCCGGTGGTGGTCGATGGGCTGCGCAACCCCACCTTCCTGTTCTGTGACCAGCGTGGCCTGTGGGTCAGCGAAGACAACACCCACCGCGCACGCTTGTTGCTTATCGACGCTGACGGCGTCCAGCACGCCATGCTGACCTTCCTCAAGGCGCCGCAGTCGATCGTGGCGGACGGCAAGGGCGGCTACCTGTTGGCCGAAGGCGGGCGTAACCGCGTGCTGCACCTGACCCCGCCACCCGCGCACGACACCGCCCAGCGTTAGCTGGGCAGGCGCCGCTTGCGCGCTGGCAGCAGGCCCAGCACCAGCATGCAGCCGAGCAGAATCACCACGCCACCCGCCGCCTGTAACAGGCTGAGGGCTTCATTGAGAAACAAGGCGCCCACCAGTACCGCTACCAGCGTGACCACGAATTCCACGCTAATGGCGCGGGTGGCGCCGATCCGTGCCACCAGGCCGAAGTACAACACGTAGGTGGTGGCGCTCATCACTGCGCCGCTAATCAACAGGTAAAGCCAGTCGCCTGCTTTTGGCATGCTGGGCACCGGTACCACCAGCAATAGCGGCAGGGTCAGCAGCCCGCCAGCCAGGAACGCGCCGCAGGTGACCGTCCACGGGTCCTGGCCGCGCAGGTGCAGGCTGGCGTAGTTGCTGCCGTAGGCGGCGCTGATGGCGCCAAGCAGCGAGGCGATGCAGCCGTGGATGAAGTCGTCATCGACCGCGCGGGCCGGAAAACCGACCAACATGGCGATGCCTGCAATGCCCAGTACCAGCCCGGCCAGGCCTTGCGGGGTGATTTTCTCTAGCCCCCAGACCCGCCCGATCAGCATCGAGAACAGCGGAATGGTGGCGACAAAAATGGCCGCCATCGCTGTGCCGATGCGTGGGGTGGCGTACGACATGCCGATCAGTTGCCCGGCCACGGTGGTCGCACCCACCACCAGCAAGGGTACCAGCAGCGGCCGCAGGCGCAGCGGGCGGCGCAGCAGGGCTGCAAGGATCGCCAGGGTGCCGCTGGCAATCAGTGCCCGCAGGCTGACCGCGCCCACCCAGCCAAAGGCATGCACCACCTTGAGCAACACCAGGAACGAAAAGCCCCAGGCGATGGCCAGGAACATATAGGCGGCGAGGTCGCGCGGTTGCATGAGGCAGGGTCCATCCAGGGCAGGGGCAGGCAGGCTAGCGGGTTGCACGGCGCGATATCAAGGCCGGCCACCCGCAATGCATTATGGCTATCCGACCAACAGCGTGCTTCCCTGCATGGCTGCGCTCGCGGATAATCCCCCGTATTCCAATAAATAGCCTGTGAGTGGGTATGAGTGATTCCGTAGTGAGCCTTGGCCAGCCTGAAACCGAGGGGGGGCGCAAAACGCGCAAGAACAACCCCGAGAAAACACGCGAGGACATCCTCCAGGCAGCCATCAACGAGTTCGTCCAGCAAGGGCTGGCCGGCGCGCGCGTCGACGCCATCGCCGAGCGCACGGCAACCTCCAAGCGCATGATCTACTACTACTTCGGCAGCAAGGAGCAGCTGTACTGCGAATGCCTGGTGAAGTTGTACGGCGATATCCGCAAGACCGAGCAAAGCCTGGACCTGGAGTCGTTACCGGCTGAGCAGGCGATCCGCCGGCTGGTCGAGTTCACCTTCGATCACCATGACCGCAACGTCGATTTCGTGCGGATCATCTGCACCGAAAACATCCATTATGGCGAGTACGTCAAGCAGTCGCCGGCGATCCGCGAAATGAGCAGCCTGGTGCTCGAAGCCCTGGGCAACACCCTGCGCCGTGGCGTGCAGGAAGGCGTGTTCCGCGCCGGTATCGAGGTGATCGACCTGCACATGCTGATGAGCTCGTTCTGCTTCTACCGGGTGTCGAACCGCCACACCTTTGGCGAGATCTTCCAGATCGACCTGTCTGACGACCAGGTCAAACTGCGCCACAAAGCCATGATCTGTGACGCCGTATTGCGCTATATCTGCGCCTGAACCCCGCTTACTCGCCCAGCCGTTGCTCGCGTGACGGCGGGTAGCCGAAGTACGCCGCATAGCACTTGCTGAAGTGCGACACCGAAACAAACCCGCAGGCCACTGCCACTTCCATCACTGACAAGTCCGAATACTGCAGCAGCCGGCGGCTTTTGGTGATGCGCAGCTCCATGTAGTAGCGCCGTGGCGAGGTGCCCAGCTGAGCCTGGAACAGGCGGTCGATCTGCCGGCGCGAGCGCCCGCTGTAGGCGGCCAGCTGGTCGAGGCTGAGGGTTTCCTCCAGGTTGTTCTCCATCAGCTCGACGATGGTGCGCAGGTGCAGGCTCATGGACTTCTTCGCCCCTGGGCCAACCTGGCGGTAGCGGGCCCCGGAGAACGACAGGATTTCCTCCACGCCTTCGGCCAGCCCATCGCCATACAGCCGGCGTACCAGGCCCAGCATCAGCTCCATGGCACCATTGGGGCTGGCGGCGCTGAGGCGGTCGCGGTCGAGGGTGAAGCTGGCCGGGGTGATGCGGGTTTGCGGGCTGCGCTCGGACAGGCTGGCGCGCTGCTCGGGGTGGATACTGCAGCCATAGTCGTCCAGCACCCCGGCGCGGCCAAGGAACCAGGCACCGTTCCACAGGCCGCCCAAGGCCATGCCGTGGGCGGCGCAGTCGTCCAGCATGCGGTCGAGTTCAGGGTACTTCAGTGGGGTGCGCAAGCCGCCGCAGATCACTAGCAGGTCCAGTTCTTTCAGCGCCCCGGCGGACAGCTCGGTGGCCACCAGTTCCAAACCCAGGTCGCTGGTCACCCGGTCGCCATCCATCGACAGCGGGGTGAACTGGAAACTGTCGGCGCGCAGCAGGTTGGCCGTGACCAGCACGTCCATGGCCACGGTGAAGCTGGCCATCGAGAAATGTTCGAGCAGGACGAAATCAACCCGATAGGGGGCCTGGGCATTGGCGCTGGTGGATTTCAGCCGCAGCATGTTGCTGGTGCTGGTCTTCTTGCTGAACTGACGTGGCGTGGGCACTCTGGACTCCGCTTCCTGGCTGGCTCGCAGAGTGTGGCGGGTGGCCGGGGGAAAGACAATGTTCCGGGTGGGTGTGTCGTATTTCAGGTCGTGTTCAGGCAACCTGTCTGGCTTGGCCTATTGCCGCCATGTTGCCCCCTGTCACTGAGGACGCCCTTGATGAAGTACGCCATTCCCCTGTTGTTCAGCCTGCTGCCGCTGCTGGCCAATGCCCTGGAACCTGGCGAGAAGCTGGCCCCGTGGACGCTGCTCGACCAGCACGACCAGGCCTACAGCCTCGATACCCGCACGCACATCCTGCTGGTAGCCCGCGACATGGACGGTGCCAAGCTGGTCAAGGCGGCGCTGGGCGAGCAGCCCCGGGGCTACCTGGAAGCGCGTGATGCGGTGTTCGTTGCCGACATCCAGCGCATGCCGGCGCTGATCAGCAAGCTATTCGCCATTCCGGCCATGCGCGATTACAACTACCGGGTGCTGCTCGATCGTGAGGGGCAGGTGGCCAGCCGCTACCCCGGGCAGGAAGGTCAAGTTCAGTGGTTGCAGCTAGAACAGGGCGTGCTGGTGAGCCAGCGGGCGTTTGCCGATGCGGCAGCGTTGCTGGCAGCGCTCGAGCGCGCCCCACAGCATTGATGGCATGACGCCGCTCCTACAACGGTTCGCAATGCCATACTGTTAGCCAAATCAATCTGAACCCTCAACGCTGTCGGTAACCCAATGCATTACATGCCAAACGGGAGAGCGCTCATGGAAATAGGAACGATCTGGATCATCATCGCCGCCTTGGTCATCCTGCTGGAAATCTGGGCCATCTGGCACATCATCGGCAGCGACCGGCGCGCCGAGCGCAAGATGCTGTGGGTCGTGTTCGTCGTCTACGCCCCATTCCCCGGGTTGTTGTTCTGGGCCTGGCGCGGGCCGCGGGCGGTGAAGGGCAGGGCGGTCCTGCAGGAGAAATGAGGGTTTCCGGCATCAGGCGTGGGGGCGCCTGATGCCGTCGATGTTCACTTGGGCAGGATCTGGAAGCGAATGGCTGGGCCCAGCCCATCAACCATCAGGCAGCCGTAGAATTTCACGGTCGACAATACCTGCAGCTGTTTGAGCGCTTCGTGGATGTAATCGTGCAGCAGTTTTTCAGCTTCGCGCTTGCGGTCTGCGAGGGTGGTGCTTTTAAGCGTGATCATGCCGAGCAGGGTGGTTTCGATTTGCTCGACGGTGTCCAGGCCGAGCTTCTCGCGCAGGTGCAGGCGTGCCTGCGCGGCATCGGCTTCATCGTGGGCAGGGTGGTGCGGCTTGATGGTATAGGCCAGCTGAAAATCATATTTGCTCATACGCTTTTCCTTGTGACGTACAGGCCTCCATGCCGGGTCTTGCAATCTACTGCCTGACGGCCGCGGCGCAAACATACGCGTGGTTCAAGCATGGCAATGGACTGTGCGAAATGTCCTACCCCGCGCTTGACCTCGAGTTAACTTAAGGTCTGATACTGCGCCACTCTTCCAACCGAGTGAGGGCTCGTCGTGACCCAATCAACCGCATTCCAGTTGAGCAACCCTGAAGGCCTGTACGACCCCAGTGGCAATGCCTATTCCCATGTCGCTGAAGTGCGCGCGGACAGCCGCTTGCTGTTCATCGCCGGCCAGGGCGGGGAAGACAGCAACGGCCAGTTGCCCCCACAGTTCGCCGAACAGGCCCGCCAGGCGCTGGCCAACCTTGAACTGGCCCTGGCGTCCAAAGGCGCCAGCCTGGCCCAGGTGTTCAAGCTGACACTGCTGGTTGTCGAGCACTCCGAAACGCGCCTGCGCCAATGGGTGGCTGAGGCCGACAGGGCCTGGGGGCCGCACATGAAACCGACCTGCACGTTGATCCCGGTACCCCGGCTGGCGCTGGATGGCATGCTAGTGGAAATCGAAGCGGTGGCAGCGCTTTAGCGCTGAGTGATGCGGTGGTGGCGCCTTGGAAACACTTTGTTGTATATCGGTACACGCATGGCCGCTATAACAACAATGTTCCCTCAGAGGTGACCACACCATGAGCACCGGCACCACCACACTGACCGACCGCAAGGCCAAGGCCTGGTTCTGGCCGGCGCTCTTCAGCCTCATGGCCTTCGCCGCCAACTCGGTGTTCTGCCGGCTGGCGCTGAAGGACGGGGCCATCGACCCGGCTTTGTTTACCGTGGTGCGCCTGGCCAGTGGGGCGTTGTTTCTGCTGCTGTTGATCCGCCTGCGTAAACCTGCGCTGGGCATTGGC
The DNA here is from genome assembly GCF_056098905.1 of Pseudomonas sp. TSO6. Classification (NCBI taxonomy): domain Bacteria; kingdom Pseudomonadati; phylum Pseudomonadota; class Gammaproteobacteria; order Pseudomonadales; family Pseudomonadaceae; genus Pseudomonas; species Pseudomonas sp. TSO6. The sequence goes on from NZ_JBLZWV010000032.1 coordinate 18,334, forward strand.
GGCAGCTGGCGCGGTGGCTTGGCCCTGTTCCTCTACGCCTTCCTTTTTTCTGCGGCATACCTGCAGCTGGGTGCAGGTGCCGGGGCATTGCTGCTGTTCGGTGCAGTGCAGATCACCATGTTCGGCTTTGCCTGGTACAAAGGTGAGCGCATCACCGCACGTATGCTGCTGGGCATGTTGATTGCTTTTGCCGGCCTGTTGGTGCTGTTGTTGCCCGGTGCAGCGGCGCCACCCTTGTCCAGTGCCTTGCTGATGGCCCTGTCTGGTGTGGCCTGGGGCGTATACACGTTGCTGGGCAGGGGCTCGCCCAGGCCGCTGGCCGATACTGCAGGCAATTTTGCGCGCAGCCTGCCTTGCCTGGCGCTGCTGCTACCGGTGCTGTTGCTGGGCGCCGGCCCGCACCTCACGCCGCTGGGTTTGTTGTATGCCTTGGGCTCCGGCGTGCTGGCCTCAGGTGCGGGCTACGCCGTGTGGTACGGGGTGGTCAGGCAGGTCAGTGCGCAGCAAGCAGCGACCATGCAGCTTAGTGTGCCTGTGATTGCCGCACTGGGCGGTGTTGTCCTGATTGGCGAACCGTTGTCGTTGCGCTTGCTGATCGCGTGTGTGGTGGTGCTGGGCGGTATAGCCCTGGCGCTGGCACCACGGCGTTAGAAGAAACTGCGCTGCGCCTTGAGCGTGACCACACTGTCGCAATAGATGTTGATGCCCGAATAGGCATCGCAACCGCCTCCACTGAGATTGGAGTTGCTGTAGATCAGGTTAAGGTCGATGCCCAGCCAGGGTCGCGACAGCTCCAGCGACCAGTCGGAAAAGGCATTTACCTGGCTGCCGTCGCCAATGGTGAACGGCGTGCCCAGGCGATGATGGGCTAGCTTGACGGTGAGGTCGACATCGAACAGGGGCAGTTGGCCGAAGTCGGCGAACAGGGTGCCGGTGCGGTTATCCGGGTTGTCGCGCAGCGCGCCACCGAAGCGATTGCCCAACAGCGAGATGCCACCGTACAGGGCATAGCTGTCGGGGCCTGCGATAGTTGGCTGGCTGTAATGGATCAACCCCACTTCGTAGCCCAGGCTGCTGTCGAATTGGTGCTTGTAGCCCAGGTAGCTGTCCAGGCGCAGGGTCGAGTTGGGGGTGACGCCCATGCTCGGGGCGTACTGGCCCAGGTACCAGCCACTGGGGTGGCTGAAGTCGAGACCACCGTGGAATGCGCCGACGGCACTGGGTGAGATAAGGCCTTGGGCCATGCTGCGCGAGGGTGTGGTGCCGAGTGTGAAGTCGAAGTCGCCCAGTTCGCGTTTTATCTGCTGGGCCATCAACACAGGGCTGAACAGCAGTGCAGCACTCAGCAACAGAAAGGGCCTGGTCATGGTCTCCGTCCTGGAAGGCTTGCGGTTGAGCGGTAGAGGATACCTGCGCAGGTGAAAGGAGGGAACCTTTGCCTGGCCCGCTCAGCCTTTGGTCGAAGGGTTTGCGTCGGCGGCTTCGGTCACCACGGGCAGGTTGCCGGCACGTTGTATCACGCGGCGTTGCTGCTCGTAGTCGTCCAGCGACAGGCCGCGGCGCTGCAACGCTTCCAGTTGCAATTGGCGGGTTTCTTCGGCGCTGTACGCACGCAGTTCAGGGTGGCTGGCGCAACCGGCCAGTACAGCAATGCTGGCAGCGGTCAGGGCAGTGAGGAGGAGGCGGACCTTGGTGTTCATCGAGCAGCTCCGGAATGCAGGGGATTCGCCAGGTTCGAATCGATGGAGCTAGGTTATTAAGCCGGGCCGCTCAGTAGAAATTGCCTTGTTCGATAGTCACTATTGACGCAAGCATCAGTGCTAAAAGTTTGCGCCCCCGCATCTGGCCAAACGCATCGCCATTGCTACCCTTAACCCACGCAATCTGACCTGTTGGGGATAAGCGATGCGCATGCCATTGTTTGCTTTGCTGTCGGCGCTGATGTGCCTGAACGCGGCGCCCGGCCTGGCGCTGGCGCAAGACGTACCAGCCCCCGACCCAGCCCCGCAAGCCGACACGGTCGCGGCCAAGACCCCGGTGTTCACGCAAGAGCAGCTGGACCAGATGCTGGCGCCGGTAGCGTTATACCCCGATCCGCTGCTGGCCCAGGTATTGATGGCGGCCACTTACCCAGGGCAGGTGAGCGAAGCGGTGGCCTGGTCCAAGGCCAACCCCAAGGCGTCGGGCGATGCTGCAGTCAAACAGGTAGCGAAGCAGCCGTGGGACCCCAGCGTGCAAGCGCTGGTGGCCTTCCCGCAGTTGCTGGCGACCCTGGGCCAGGACCCGGTGTGGGTGCAGCGACTGGGTGATGCCTTCCTGGCGCAGCCCGACGATGTCATGGGCGCGGTGCAGCGCTTGCGTCACCAGGCACAGGCGGCCGGCAACCTGCAAAGCAACCAGTACCAGAACGTGACCGTGCAAGCCGCACCGGCGACACAGGCCGCCAGCAGCCCGCCCTCCACCATCATCATCCAGCCGGCCGAGCCGCAAGTGGTGTACGTGCCCAGTTACAACCCCACCACCACCTATGGTACTTGGGCCTACCCGGCCTCGCCGCCCGTGTACTACCCGCCGCCGCCGATGTACTACGCCGGTTCCGCGCTGGTGGCCGGCCTGGCCTTCGGTACCGGCGTGGCGGTCGTCGCCTCGTTGTGGGGCGACTGCGACTGGGGCAACAACGACATCGACATCGACGTCAACCGATACAACAACATCAACGCCAACAACCGCATCACCAACAACCAGAACAAATGGCGGCACAATGCCGCCAACCGCGAAGGGGTGCCTTACCGCGATGCCCGCAGCCGCCAGCAGTATGGCCGCCAACTGGACGGCGCCTCCCAGCGCACCGCCTTCCGTGGCGACGACGCCCAGCGGGCGCAGGCCCGGGACAAGGCCCGGGCCTCGATGGATCGCGCGGGTATGGAACGGCCGGCCACCGACAACCGCCAGGCACGCCAGCAAATGCGTGAGGCGCAGGCGGGTAATTCGGTGGGCAACCGCATGCAATCCCGTGGCGACACTGCCAGAGCAACCGACCGTCGCCAGGAAACACGCAATACCCAAGGCCGGCAGGTGGCACAGAACCGGCCGGCCAACAGCGCCGGCCGGGCGCGTAACAATGCCTTTGATGGCGTACGTTCGCCGTCACGCACCAACCTGCAGGCCAACCGCGGTCGTACCAGCCAGTCGTTTGCCCAGCGGCCCAATGCATCCCGTGCTGCCGGCCACCAGATCTCCCGGCCCAGTGCGCCAGTGCGTCGTGGCGGAGGAGGCCGTCGATGAAACGTCCAGTATTTGCAGCAATGCTGCTTGCGACAGGCTTGGCATGGGCTTCCCTGGCGGCTGCACAGGAAGCATTCCCGACGCCGGAGAAGGCCGTGGAGTCCTTCATTGCGGCGCTGGGCACGGAAAAGGCCGATGAAGCCCGCCTGGCCCAGTTGCTGGGTGATGACTGGCGCACCTACATACCGCGTGGCGGTGTGCAACGCAGCGACGTGGACACCTTTTTGCAGCAGTATCACGCGCAGCACAGTCTCGACATGGCAGGCGAGGGCAAGGCCATCCTGGCGGTCGGCAGTGGTCACTGGACATTGCCCATACCGTTGACCAGAAGCAGCCAGGGCTGGCGCTTCGACCTCAAGGCCGGCAGCACCGAAATCCGCACCCGGCGCATCGGCCGCAACGAACTGGGTGCCATGCAGGCGTTGTTGGCTTACCACGACGCGCAGATGGACTATGCCAGCCAGGACCGCAACGGCAACGGTGCGCTGGAGTACGCGCAGAAGATTTTCAGCGAGCCCGGCAAGCATGACGGGCTGTATTGGGATGACGACGGCGATGGCCAGGTCAGCCCGCTGGGGCCGTTGTTTGGCCAGGATGTGGTGGGTGATGACTGGTATGGCTACCACTTCCGCATCCTCGACGCACAAGGGCCGTCCGCCCCCGGTGGCGCCTACAGCTACCTGATCGGCAACCAGATGAGCCGTGGCTTCGCCATGGTCGCCTGGCCGGCCAGGTACGACGACACCGGGGTGATGAGCTTCATGATCAGCCATGACGGCCAGGTGTTCGAAAAAGACCTCGGGCCGCACGGCGACAGGCTGGCCAAGGAAATGAAGCGCTTCGACCCGGATGACAGCTGGAAGGTGGTGGATGTGGCAGCGGGGGATTGAGCTCGCAAATCACTGCAATCGCGCAGCCCTGACTTCTCGCGCCGTGCACCCGTAGTGCTGGCGAAACGCCCGGGTGAATTGCGCCTGGTCGGTAAAACCCCAACGGAATGCCAACTCACCGATGGCCAGGTGGCAATGCGGGTCGCGCAGTTGGCGGTGCACGGCTTCCAGCCGCTGTTGGCGCACCCACTCGCCAAGGGTGTAGGGCGTGATCGCGAACAGCTTGTGCAGGTAGCGCAACGACAGCCCGCAGGCGCTGGCGATGGTTTGTGGCGACAGTTCGGGGTCGCCCAGATGTTGCTGCACATACTGCTCGACCCTCGTCAGGTGCAGGGTGCTGAGGTTATTGCCTTCACTGCCCAGTACTCGCTCATCCTGCTGCAGGGCCAGCAGCAGCGTGGCCGAAGCCTGTTCCAGCAGTAAATGCCGGGCAGCGGCCGGGCTGGCGTCGAAATGGCGGGCACACAGGTCCAGTTGCTCTACAAAGATGCGCCCCAGGCCCTGGCTGGCATCGAAGCAATGCCGGGTATAGCGCTTGTGCCCGAGCAGGTTGGCCTTGAGTGCCCGCTCGGGCAGCTTGAGCACCCACAGGTCGTTCTGCGTGCCGTAATGGAAGCGGTAAGGCGCATCGCCGCGCTCGACGATGAACCCGCCCGGGCTGCAACTGAGCGGGTGGCCTTCCTGTTCGAAGTGCACTTCGCTGCTGCGCGGCACGGTCACCAGGTAGAACGCCTCATGGTCCTTGCCAACGTGCGCCTTGCTGCGCGAGTAGCCCAGCGGGCTGGAGCGCAGGCGGGAAAGGCTGAGTGGCGTGCTGGGCGTGCTCCAGCGCTGCAGGTGGCCATCGAATGGCTGCTCGCTGGCAAACTCCAGGCTCAGCGGGAAATAGGTTTCACTGATGGCTTCGGCCCAGCGCGCCTGGCGTTCCGGCTGTGCCCAGCCGTGGGTCGAGATTTCTGTGGGCATGGTGGGTCCTTTTTCAAAGAGGGCAGCATTGAAAAAAGGAACTGCAGGCAAGCTACTCAAGCAGCTCTTGTTATTGTGCAAACCGCCCGGCAGCGCAAGGCTGCCGGGCGGCTTCAGGCCCATGATCGGCGCACGCCGACCGTTTGATCAAGCCCCGCGTGTCACCCGGTAGGTGGCCGAAGGCTCCAGGCGCGCCTGCCAGCCAGGGGGCAGGACGATGTTGGTGGTGTCTTCCTCGATGACGCAGGGGCCATGCACGGTCTGCCCCGGCAGCAGGCGGTTGCCGTTGAACACCGGCGTGGGCTGCCATTCGCCCTCGGCACTGAACAGCATCGGGCGGACACCTTCCGCGGCCGGCGCGGGTGGTTGGGCCGGGCCCTGCAACTCGGGCTGTGGCGGACGCGGCAGGTGACCAATTACCGAACACTCCAGGTTCACCAGCTCCACGGGGCTCTCGGGCTCGCTGTACGAGTACAGGGTCTGGTGGCGGCTGTGGAAGCGGCTGATCAGTGCGGCCAGGCCCGCGTCATCCAGTACATGCTGCTGCAGCTCCACGCTGCATTCATGGATTTGCCCCAGATAGCGCATTTCCAGGGTGTAGTGGCAGCTGCTGGCCTGGTCGCCAAAACCGTCTTCGCGCAAGTTTGCCAGGCCTTGCTGGCGCAGTTCGGCCAGCGCCTGGTTGAGCTGCACAAGGTTCACGTGCCCGCCGTCCAGTCGCATGGACAGGCTGGTGAGCTGGTCGTAGCGCACGTCGGACAGGATCTGGCCGAACGCGCACAGGCCTGAGGCCACCTTGGGGATCAACACGGTCTGCATGCCGATTTCCTCGGCCAGGCGCACGACGTGCATACCCGCTGCGCCACCCGCGCCGATCAGGGCGAAGTCGCGCGGGTCGTGGCCGCGTTCGATGGACACGCGGCGGATGCCATTGACCATGTTCAGGTTGACCAGGGTGGTGATGCCGAAAGCTGCGCGTTCCACGCTGATGCCTAACGGTTCGGCGATCTTGCTGCGGATAGCGTCCAGTGCGGCTTGGCGGTTCAGGCGGATGCTGCCGCCCAGGAGTGCGCCGTCGGGCAGGTAGCCCAGGGCCAGGTTGGCGTCGGTTACCGTGGGTTCGCTACCGCCTTTGCCATAGCAGACCGGGCCAGGCATGGCACCGGCGCTGCGTGGGCCGACCTGAAGCATGCCGAACTCGTCCAGGTGGGCGATGGAGCCGCCGCCGGCGCCCAGGGTTTCCACCTGGATCATCGGCACGCCGATGCGCTGGCGCAGGAAGTCGACGTCCTTGCTGAAGTTGGTACGGCCGGCGTTGGTCAGGGTGATGTCGAACGAGGTGCCGCCCATGTCCACGGTGATGACGTTATCGATACCGAACGGCCTCGCCACCGCCAGCCCCGCCTGTGGCGCCGAGGCGGGGCCGGAGTTGATCGCATTGACGGCGCGCTCGCGCATCAGGTGCCCGGGCGCCAGGCCACCGTTGGACTGGAAATAGCGCACTGGCTGCTGCGCGCCAAGCTCCTGGAACAGGCTGTCGATGCGCGCCACATAGCGCCCCATCACGGGGCTGAGGTAGGCGTTGACCACGGTGGTGGAGGTGCGGGTGTACTCGCGAATCTGTGGGAACACCTCGCAGCCGGTGCAGACGAACACCCCGGGCAGGGCGGCCCGTACCAGCTCGGCGGCCCGGTGCTCGTGGCTGGGGTTACGCACCGACCACAGGAAGGAAATAGCCACGGCCTGCACGCCTTCGGCACGGAAGTAGTCGATGGCGTCATGAATGGCGCGCTCGTCCAGCGGGCTGTGCTCACGGCCATCGCCGAGGATGCGGCCACCTACCGGGCGGCGCAGATGGCGCGGGGCAAGCATGTGTGCCGGCGGATAATGAGCGTCGTAGCGGTGGCCTTCCTCCTTGTGACCCAGGCGGATTTCCAGGCTGTCCTCGTGCCCCTGGGTGCACAGCAGGCCCACCTTGACCCCGGTGCGCTCGATCAGCGCGTTGAGGGCCACCGTGGTGCCGTTGATGCACAGGTCGCAGTTGGCGATCAGCTCGGCCGGGCTGCGCCCGGTGGCGTCGGCGATCTGCGCCAGGCCGGCGCGAATGGCCAAGGTGCCATCCTGCGGCGTGGACGGGGCCTTGAACAGCTGCACGCCGCCGTCGCGGTCGGCCAGGATGAAATCGGTGAAGGTGCCGCCGGCATCGATGCCCAGGCGATATTGATTACGCATGATGGTTCTCCGGGCAGTGCGGGGCGCGGGCAAGGCGGGTTGCGGTTTCGTCGAGGCGGCCATCGTCATCGACGACGACGCCATACTCTAGGGCTGCCCCTTGTGGCGAGACCAGGCCGTTGCGCACATCCTCGAGCACTGCTGCGACCGGACGGCGCAGCGGGTCGCCGTAGCCACCGCCACCCGGGTTGATGTTGATGATCCGCTCACCGGGCTGCAGAGTAAGCATCGGGTTCTGCGTGTAGTGGTCTTCGCTACCGTCGGCGTGGCGATGGATCAGCCGGCCCAGTTTGGGCTCGAGCAGGGCGTTGCGTGCCCCGGCCGCGCCCGCAGTGGGCAACTGGCGGCCCTCGCCGAAACCGACCACGGTCATGGCGTGGTCCAGCGGCTCGATCTCCAGGCGGGTGCCCGAACCACCGCGGAATTCACCGGCGCCACCACTGTCGGCCATCAGGCTGTAGCGGTGGATCAGCACCGGGTAGGCGTGTTCGAGCAGCTCGATATCACCGCTCATCAGCGCCCCGAAGCAGCACAGCGGGCCGCAGGCGTGCCAGCCATCCATCACCTGGTTGGCACCGGCGCCGGAAATGATCGAGGCCAGTACCATCGTCACGTACTCGCTGTTGCCGTTGCGCGGGTCGTGGCCGGCGATGTTGATGCCGCTGGTGTGCCCCCAGGAGGCCGTTACCCGCTGTGGTGAGGCCTGTTCCAGCGCGGTGCGCACAGCATCGGCCAAGGTTTCCATTGGCGTGGTGGTGCAGTTGACGTGGGGCGCCGGTTCTTCAGCGTTGCACAAGGTACGCCTGGGCCCGACATCGACCGTGACGCAGCGGTACAGGCCTTCGTTATAGGGCGGCGCCACCTGGGCGAACATCATCAGCCCCAGGTATACGCCTGACACCGAGTTGCCCTCGTAGGAGTTGATGAAGTAGGGCACTTGCGGCGGGCTGTCGATGCGCACATGGGCCTGGTCACCACGGATCTGCACATGGGCGGTGATGGCCAGCTCGCCCAGGCCGTGGCCGGCATCTTCGAGCACGGCGGTACCGCTGTAGTCACCATCTGGTACATCCCGCAACAGCGCGCGCATGTGCCGGTCGGCCATGTTCTTCAGCTCGGCAATGCAGGCCCGCACCTGGGCTACGCCGTACTTGTCCAGCAGCTCCAGCAAGTGCCGCTCGCCGACCTTGCAGGCGCCGTACTGGGCATTAAGGTCGCCTTCTTGATAGGGGCGGGCGCGCATGTTGGTGAGCATGAAGTTGATCACGTCTTCGCGGCGCTTGCCCTTTTCCCACAGCTTGACCGGTGGAATGCGCAGCCCTTCGGCGTAGATTTCCTTGGCGTCGGGGTTGTAACCGGCGGGTACAGGGCCGCCGATGTCGGTCAGGTGGCCTTTGCACACGGTCCAGAACACCAGTTCGCCCTGGTAGTACACCGGCTTGTACATGCAGCAGTCGAGAATATGGCTGCCCTTGTAGGCGGGGTCGTTGTGGTAGATCACGTCGCCTTCGGCAATGTCGTCGCCAAAGAATTCGGCCACGCATTTCATGGCCGGGATAAGCGAGCCCAGATGGATGGGTATGTCCTGGCCTTGCAGGATCATTTCCGGCAGGTGGTCGAACAGCGAGTTGGAGTAATCGTGGGCGAGGTTGAACACACTGGAGCGCCCGGTCTTTTCCAGGGTCAGGGTCATTTCGCGTTGCGCTGTCTCCAGCGCACCCCGGACAACCGCAAGGGTGATCGGATCTACTGTCTGCATAGGTCACCAACGTTTGTTCTTGTGCTTTAGGTGCGTGCCGCGGCGGGGCGGCGCGTGGTGACAGGCTACGGGGCAGGGCGGGGGAAGGCTTGTCGCTGGGTGTACTGGTTGTTGTGTCTGGGCGCACTCTTGGTGTTGAGCCGCAAGCCTGGGCGTAAAGCAGCCCCGGCTATCGTGCAGGAAAATTGATCTTGAGCCGTTTCGACACGGCAGTGACCTGTCATTTTTATCAGTTGCTCAAGCTGCTTCAGTGCGTAAACCTTCGAACTGGACAGACTGGAGCCAGAGTATGACCAATCCGATGAACACAATGCGCTTTTTCATGCAGCACGAAAGGGTTCATGTCGCGTTGTCCGACAGTATTGCCGTGGTGTACCTGAGAGCTCAATCATGTGACCTGGCAGAAACCAGGCTAACGAAAGAAACAACCCAGTCAGCGTTACTGGCTGTGGACACAGGGGACTCAGTGGTACGAGTGAACACTCAGGCACAGACAGAGTCGGTTACCTACAATGTATATGGCTTACACAGCCACGGTGAGATTCCTCCGCAGCGTCCTGCATTCAATGGGCACTTGCTGGTGTGTCACCTGTATTTACTCGGTAATGGCTACCGTGCCTATAATTCTGTCTTGATGCGCTTTCAGAGTCCAGACAGCCTAAGTCCCTTTACTGTGGGTGGTTTGAACTGTTACGCCTACTGTACGGGTGATCCGATCAATTACGCTGATCCCAGTGGGCATGGCCCCACATCGAGGTCGCCCAGCCCGACCGGGAGAATGTTGCCTGCGACGACTCAGGACCGGATAGTATTGGACCTATTGTATGCCCAATCTGGCTGGAGAGCCGTTGGTGGGAAGCCGTTCAGACGGTCGGCAGCGAGCGAAGAAAGAATAGTGCTTGAGGCACTGAATAGCCAAAAGGGTCGGACTCCCCCTGGCTCCCCCGTACAAAGCGGCCAGGCATCAGACTCTGCTCAAGGTCTGCAGGTGGCTGGTGCAAGTTCTGCTGCTTCAGAGGGCGCGCAATCAGCGGAGCCAGCAGTACGTGTGCAGAGTTTTTCGTGGGCTGACTCTCTTCGGCGTCGGCCTATGGATGCCGGTGATGTGGATATCCTCAGGAAATTTAACGATGAAACAAATCGTCGTATCTTGGGTCTTAATGTTCCTGACTCTAGAGAAGTGAGCAATATTGCAATAAACGCTCTGGCTGATGGCAGGAATGTGCACGGCGCTCTTAGGCGTAGCCAATTTTCCTTAAATTACAGCCAGGCCAATACTGTCTGGGTTGGTTTAAAAAGCGCTCTTAAAGCTCGGAAAGTAAAGATGATGGCTGTCCGTCAAAAGTAAACTGTCTTGTTTGTTGGGGAGGAATTATAGCTTCGGGAAAGCGGCTGCACGAAGCCTACTCCCCCAACATCTGCCGCACCAACCACTGCCCCGCCGGCCCAAGCGCCCGCCGGCTCGACCAGGCCACATCCATATCCACCCGGCGCGGGTAACCCGCTATCTGCAACTCCACCAGCTCGTTGCCAAACCGCGCCACCAGCGCCCTGGGCAGTTCGGCCCAGCCAAACCCGCGCACGGCAAATTCCAGCAGGGTGAGGTAATCCGGTGCTGACCAGGCCTGGCCGCGGCCGCGGTGCAGGCTGGGGGCATAGGTCTTGATGTACAGCTGTCGCGCGTTTTCAAGGTGTTGCGTTTGCACCGTTTTCAGCCCCGCCAACGGGTGCTCGCTGGCCACATACACACCGAACTCAGCCTGCTCGGGCAAGCGCGCTACGGCAACGTCGGCGGGGTAGCTGGGCTGTGTGGCCAGAATGCCGACGTGGGCCAGGCCCTGCTGGATCATATCGATCACATCAGCGTCTTCCGCCGGGCCGCAGCGCAATTCGGTGTGCGGGTAGTGCTGGGCAAAGCGGGCCATCACCGCGCCCTGGAAGGTGACGCTGTAGCTGTCCGACATCACCACCGAGACCAGCGCCTCGACGTTTTGCGCCAGCCTTACCGCCAGGGCATCGAGCTGGGCGCTGGCGTCCAGGATCGCTTCGACATGGCTTAGCACCTGTCGGCCCGCTTCGTTCAGCGTGGGGTGGCGGCCACCGCGATCAAACAGCGGGCAGCCGATATCGGCCTCGAAATTGGCGATGGCGATGCTGACCGTGGACTGGCTTTTGCGCAATTTGCGTGCCGCCGCAGAAAATGAACCCAGCGATGCGGCTTCGACAAAGGCGACCAGAGCTTCGGGTGAGTAGCGCATGGTATTGATAAAACCGATGGTAGCTATGTCGCGAGTATCAGTTCTATCAAAGAAAATAGGAAGCACGACTCACGCAATGGATGGATTTTGCAATGAAAACGGTCTCTTTCACCGAACGCCTGGTACACGCCGTAGGCTATGAAGTATTCGCGGTGCTGCTGTGCGCACCACTGTTGTCCTGGGTGATGGGCAAATCGCTGGCGACGGCGGGGGCATTGGCAATAACCCTATCGGTGATCGCCATGTTGTGGAACATGGTCTACAACGCGCTGGTCGATCGCTGGGTGCAGACTGAACGCATCCACTGGAAGGCCAGTGCGCGCTTTGTGCACGGCCTGGGCTTCGAGGCCGGGCTGGTGGTGTGGTGCCTGCCGGTGGCGGCGTGGATGCTGGATATTTCGCTGCTGCAGGCGTTCATGGTGGAGCTGGGTTTCTTCGTGATCATCCTGCCCTACACCGTGCTGTACAACTGGGCGTTCGACAAAGCCCGGCATCTGCTGATGCAGCGTCGCCTAGCGCGTTCCCTGTAGGAGCGGCTTTAGCCGCGAACACCGGCATAGCCGGTGCCAACCACCGCGGCGCCTGCTTCGCGGGTAAACCCGCTCCCACAGGGACCGTGAGTCATCCAACAAAAAACGGGGCATGCCATCGCTGGCATGCCCCGTTTTCATACAGCTGATGCGCCTCAGGCGACCTTGACGATCCAGCCTGCCGGTGCTTCAACATCACCGCTCTGGATGCCGGTCAGCTCGTTGTAGAGCTTCTGGGTAACCGGGCCGACTTTTTCCAGGTCGTGGAACACGTGCAGCTTGCCGTTGTACTCGATACCGCCGATCGGGGTGATCACCGCGGCAGTACCGCAAGCGCCGGCTTCGATGAAGCGGTCCAGCTTGCTGATTTCGACATCGCCTTCGATCACGGTCAGGCCCAGACGCGATTGCGCCAGTTCCATCAGCGACAGGCGGGTGATGCCTGGCAGCACCGAGGCCGATTTCGGGGTAACGAATTCGTTGTTGGCGGTGATGCCGAAGAAGTTGGCCGAACCGACTTCCTCGATCTTGGTATGGGTCAGCGGATCGAGGTAAATGGCGTCGGCGAAGTTGGCCTTCTTGGCTTCAGCGCCTGGCTGCAGGCTGGCGGCGTAGTTGCCACCGACCTTGGCTGCGCCGGTGCCTTGTGGGGCGGCGCGGTCGAAGCTGGAGATCTGGAAGTTGTGCGGCTTCATGCCGCCCTTGAAGTACGAGCCAACCGGAATGGCGAAGACCGAGAAGATGAACTCGGGGGCGGTGCGCACGCCAATGTTGTCACCGGTGCCGATCACGAACGGGCGCAGGTACAGGGCGCCTTTGCCGTGCGGTGGCACGAACTTTTCGTTGGCCTTGACCACTTGTTTGCACGCTTCGATGAACACATCGGTCGGCACATGCGGCATCAGCAGGCGCGCGCAGCTGCGCTGCATGCGGGCGGCGTTCTGGTCCGGGCGGAACAGGTTGATCGAGCCGTCCTTGCAACGGTAGGCCTTGAGGCCTTCGAAGCATTGCTGGCCGTAGTGCAGGGCCGTGGAGCCTTCACTGATGTGCAGCACGTTGTCGTCGGTCAGGGTGCCCTTGTCCCACTCGCCATTGCGCCATACGGACAGGTAGCGTTTGTCGGTTTTGATGTAGTCGAAACCCAGCTTGTCCCAGTTAATGCTTTCGTTGCTCATGACACCCTCATTGTCTTGCAAGTGCCCGATCGCTCGGGCTGCTGTTATATGCGCACCACGCCACCATAATACATCCGTCGCGGATCGGGAACGGCCAGTCACGAATTGATAGCCTGCGATGCATTATTCTCGGTCCGCGGTCGTTGTAGGAGCAGCCTTGTGCTGCGAAGAGGCCGGTCCATTGGATGCAATTGTGTCGCCAGTACCGGCCCTTTCGCAGCACAAGGCTGCTCCTACAAGTGCAGGTAGCCATGCAGGGCCAGGTTTTCCAGCAATACCGAATCATGGGACGCTACCATCAGCGCCCCGCGAAACTGCCCGAGCATGCGCTCCAGGGCTGCCAGTGACGGCAGGTCAAGGTGGTTGCCGGGCTCATCCAGCAGCAACAGGTCGAGGGGGCGCTCGCGGTATAGGACGGCGGCCAGCGCTGCCTTCATCCGTTCGCCGCCGCTGAGCAGGCTGCTAGGCAGCTCGATACGGGCCGCATCCAGGCCCAGTTGTGCCAGGCGGCTGCGCAATTCGCCCTGGGCCAGCACCGGGTTGGCTTGGCGCAGGTGTTCAAGCACGCTGCTGTGGCCTGCCAGCGTGCTGCAGTGTTGGTCGAGCAGGGCGGTTTCGCCACTGAGGCGGAACGTGTCGGGCGATGCCGGTAATTCCCCGTTCAGCAGCCTCAGCAGCGTGGACTTGCCACTGCCATTGGCGCCGACCAGGCCCAGCCGCTGGCCCAGGCACAAGCGCAGGTCAAGCGGTTTGCGGGTGCCATGGGGCAAGCGAAGTGCCTGCAGCGCCAACACTTCGCGGCCGAAATGACGCTGGGGCGTGGGAGCATGCAAGGTAATCGCAGTGGCTTGCTCGACCTCGCGGGCGGCGTCATGCACTTTGCCGAGCAGTGCTTGCCGGGCATTGCGATGATCACGCCGCTGCTTGCCCGCCGTGGCCTGGCTGCGTTCCTGCTGGCGGTCGACCAGGATCTTGGCCTGGTTGGCATGCCTGGCTTGACGCCCGGCCCGGGCCTGATGGCGTTCCAGCTCTTCGCGCTGGCGCTGCAGTTCACGGGCCTGGCGTTGTTGCTCCTGCTTCAGCCGGGCAAGTTGCTGCTGGGCCTGCGCCACCTGGCTGGCTTTTTGTGCTGCATAGAAGCTGTAGTTGCCGCCATAGGCCTGCAACCCCAGGCTGGACAGTTCGACAATGCGCGCCATGTGCGCCAGCAGGCTGCGATCGTGGCTGATTACCAGCAAACCTCGGTCCCAGCCCTCGATCATGCTCAGCAGCTGGGCACGGGCGTTGCTGTCCAGGTGATTGCTTGGTTCGTCGAGTATCAGGTAGTCGGCACCGCTGAGCCATGCGCCTGCCAGCGCCACGCGCATGGCCTGGCCGCCGCTCAGGCTGCGTGCGGGCTGGCGCCAGTCAAGGTGACCCAGGCCGTTGCGCTGCAGGTGCATCTGCAATTGCTCGCGGATATCCCAGCGGTCGCCAACGGCGTCGAAATCCTGGGGGTTGATGCTGCCTTGCTCGATGCGCTCGAGCGCCGCAACCACCGCCCCCACCTGCGCCAGGTCGGCAAGCGTGGCGCTGCGCTCGATTACCTGCTGGTTCAGCAGATGGACAGGCCCACGGCGCCTGCACTTGCCGCTGCTTGGTGCACGCTGGCCGGCAAGAACCTGCCCTAGCAGGCTCTTGCCCACGCCATTGCGCCCGACCAGGCCGGTACGCCGTTGGTCGAAGGTTTCGTTAAGGTCGGTAAACAGTAGCCGGCCATCAGGCAAGGCCAAGGAGACGCTGTCCAGCGTCAGGATCGACGTGTTCGTCATGCACAACTCCACAAATGCCGCTACATCTCCGGAGCAAACCGGAGGCTGAAGACTGGCCGTCGAATGGACGGCGGCATCAATGGCGCATTGGACGAACACCTCGTAATGGGGGAGTGCGTAGCCTAACGGAGCGTCGGGGGCGGGTAAAGTACCGCCTGCCATGTATGGGGTTCCTGCACTGGCCTCATCGCCGGCAAGCCAGCTCCCACAGGTACTGCGCATGGCGGCAGGTCGGCGTGGTCAGGGTGGAGCTACAGGTACTGCGCATGGGCGTCAGGCCGGCGCGGTCAGGGTGGGAGCTGGCTTGCCGGCGATGCGCCGCGCGAGCGGCGCCCGAGCTTGTCTGGCCCTGGGCTCAGTGCCCCGTCAAGCGCTTGGCCCAGTCGCCTCCGTGGCTCTGTTTGCAGGCCTCTTCGCTGTCAAACCGTACATGCCAGGCCGGGTGATCCAGTTGTATGCCGGCGTGGTCCAACGCCTGACGGGTCAGTGCAAGCATGCGTGCCTTTGCTTCACCCGCCACAGCAGCGACTTTCTCGGCCTCTTGTTCAAACACCCAAGTAATACGCAGGCTGGCCGGAAAGTTCTCAGGATCCAGGCGATGGGTGAGCCAGGTGAACCCGACGATTTCTGCCTTGGCGGTTTCACAGGCGTCCGTCAGGCACGCTACCAGCT
The DNA here is from genome assembly GCF_056098905.1 of Pseudomonas sp. TSO6. Lineage (NCBI taxonomy): Bacteria > Pseudomonadati > Pseudomonadota > Gammaproteobacteria > Pseudomonadales > Pseudomonadaceae > Pseudomonas > Pseudomonas sp. TSO6. The sequence continues at coordinate 33,912 of NZ_JBLZWV010000032.1, forward strand.
CCCGCTCCAGGCGGGCCATTTCGCGTTTGCCCAGCGCCTTCACAGGTTGGCCTCCTCATCGATCTGCTGGCAGAAGCGCAGGCGGTTGCCGAACGGGTCGCACACCTGCATCTGCAGGCCCCAGTCCAGGCGCTCGGCTTCGGGCCGGGCGTAACCGTACTGTTTGCCTTGCAGTTCATGCTCCAGCGCCCGCAAGTCGTCGAGGCGTGCGAACACTGTAGAGCCGGGGCAGGCATCGCCATGGTGCTCGGTAAGGTGCAGGATCAGGCCATCGCGGTGAATCTGCATGTAGAACGGCAGGTCCGGGCTGAAGCGGTGCTCCCAGTCCAGGCTGAAACCGAGGAAATCCATGTAGAACTCCCTGGCCTTGTCGACCGAGAAGATGCGCAGTACCGGGATGGCGGGGGCGAGGGGCATGGGGCGTCCTTGACAGTGGGCAAAGTCGCCACTGTACCGCAGTGCTGCCAAGAGTTGTCGGCAAGCCCCGCAGCAATGGTTGACCACCCGCCAGCCACTGCGTAGCCTTGCCACTTCGAGGTTCTTCGGCCAGGCCGAAGCTAAGACGGGAACGCGGTAAAAGCCGCGGCTGCCCCCGCAACTGTAAGCACCGACAACGGATCGACACAGCCACTGCGCCAACGCGCGGGAAGGCGTCATCCCGCCAGCCCGCCGTTCAACTGAACGGGGTGATGGAACGGTGCAAGCCAGGAGACCTGCCTCGCAACGTTTTCGACTTTCAACCGGGCGGGGTGATCCGGTGGCGAACAAGCCCGGCCGGCCTGGCCCGCGGCTGTCGTCCTGCATGCCCGCGCCACTCTGCCAAGGGCAATGCGACATGAAAACACTGGCCAAGCTCCCCGTTACCATCGTCACCGGCTTTCTCGGCTCGGGCAAGACCACCTTGCTGCGCCACATGCTCGACAACGCCCAGGGCCGCCGCATTGCGGTCATCGTCAACGAGTTCGGCGAACTGGGCATCGACGGCGAAATCCTCAAGCAGTGCAGCATCGGTTGCACCGAAGAAGAAGCCAGCGGCCGCGTCTATGAACTGGCCAACGGCTGCCTGTGCTGCACCGTGCAGGAAGAGTTCTTCCCGGTCATGCGCGAGCTGGTGGCACGCCGTGGCGACCTGGACCACATCCTGATCGAAACCAGCGGCCTGGCCCTGCCCAAACCGCTGGTGCAAGCCTTCCAGTGGCCGGAAATCCGTAACGCCTGCACTGTCGACGCAGTCATCACCGTGGTCGACAGCCCGGCCGTGGCCGCCGGCACGTTCGCCGCCTACCCGGACCAGGTCGATGCCCAGCGCAAGCTCGACCCTAATTTGGACCACGAATCGCCACTGCACGAACTGTTCGCCGATCAGCTGGCCAGCGCCGACCTGGTGGTACTGAACAAGGCCGACCTGATCGACGCCGAAGGCTTGGCCAAGGTCCGCGCCGAAGTGGCCGAAGAACTACCGCCGGCAGTCAAGGTGGTCGAGGCCAGCAGCGGCAAGCTGCCACTCGAGGTGCTGCTGGGCGTGGGCGCCGAGTCCGAGGCACACATCGATGGCCGCCGCACCCACCACGATTCGCACCACGACGGCGATGATCATGACGACCATGATCACGACGCTTTCGATTCCATTTCCATCGACCTGCCAGAGGCTGACGAAAGCCTGCTGCTCGACGCCCTCACCCAGCTGGTGGTGGAGTTCGGCATCCTGCGCGCCAAAGGCTTCGCGGCCATCCCGGGCAAGCCGATGCGCCTGCTGGTACAAGGCGTGGGTACCCGTTTCGACAAGCACTTCGACCGCGCCTGGCGTGCCGACGAGCCGCGCATCACCCGCCTGGTGCTGATCGGCCAGGAACTGGACGCTGCCCAGCTGGAAGCGCGCCTGCGCCAGGCCTTGGGCGCCTGACCCGTGCACCTGCTGCGGACCCAGCCCGGCGGCTTCGTGCCGGATGACAGTATTGCCGACCTCGGCCAGACACCTGCCGAGCTGGTGATTCTCTGCAGCGGCGATTCGCACCTGGCGTTGCTCGCCGATACCGCCGAGCAATTGCCTGAAGGCTTCCCCAGCCTGCGCCTGGCCAACCCGATGCAGGTGCAGAACCACGCTTCGGTCGACCTGTATGTCGACCAGGTGCTGCGCCATGCCAAGGTCATCCTGGTGTCGCTGCACGGCGGCGTCGGCTACTGGCGCTATGGTGTCGAGCAACTGGTCGAGCTGGCCGCCCGTGGTGTGCAGCTGATACTGGTGCCGGGCGATGATCGCCCGGACCCGGAGCTGACCCGCCTGGGCACCGTCACGGGCGACCAGGCCGAGCGCCTCTGGCACTACTTGCGCCAGGGCGGCAAGGCCAATGCCATCAACCTGTACAACTGCCTGGCCAACCAGTGGCTGGGCCGCGATTATGCCTGGGACGAGCCGCAACCCTTGCCGCGCACCGCTGTGTATCACCCGGCCAAGGGCAGTGTGGCACTGGAAGACTGGTACCCGCACTGGCACCCGGACTACCCGGTGGCGCCGCTGCTGTTCTACCGCTCCCACTTGCAGGCGGCCAACACCGCGTTCATCGACGTGTTCTGCCAGCGCCTGCAAGCCGCTGGCTTGAACCCGTTGCCGATTGCCGTGGCCAGCCTCAAGGAAAGCGCCTGCCTGGAGCAGGTCCAAGCCTGGCTGGACGAAGTCGGTGCCGAAGTGCTGGTCAATACCACCGGTTTTGCCCTGTCCAGCCCCGAACGGCCCAACCTGCGCCCGTTCCGCCGTGACATTCCGGTGCTGCAGGCCATCTGCGCGCAGGACAACCAGCCCGGCTGGGAAGCCAGCGAGCAGGGGCTGGGTGCGCGCGACCTGGCCATGCACATCGCCTTGCCCGAACTGGACGGGCGCATCATTACCCGCCCGGTCAGTTTCAAGGACATGGCCTGGCGCAGCGAGCGCAGCCAGTCCGACGTGGTGTGCTACCGCGCCCACCCCGAGCGCATGGACTTCGTCGCCGAGCTGGCCCGCCGCTGGGTCGAGCTGGCGCGCCTGCCCAACGCCCAGAAGCGCGTGGCCCTGGTAATGGCCAACTACCCGACCCGCGATGGCCGCATTGGCAACGGCGTTGGCCTGGACACGCCCGCTGCCGCACTGAACATTCTCAAGGCGCTGCAGACCGAAAGCTATCCGCTGGCCGATTTGCCGGGCAGCGGCACGCAACTGATTCACCAACTGCTCGGCGGCGTGACCAACGACCTTGACCACCTCGACCAGCGCCCTTGCGCCCAGAGCCTGAGCCTGGCCGACTACCAGGCCGCCTTCGAGCGCTTGCCCGAGGCCAATCGCCAGGCAGTGCTGGAGCGCTGGGGGCCGCCCGAGCAGGACCCGATGTACCGCAGCGGCCGGCTGATGGTGGCCGGCTTGCGCTTTGGCCTGACCTTCGTCGGCATCCAGCCCGCCCGGGGTTACCAGGTAGACCCCAGCGCGGTGTATCACGACCCCGACCTGGTGCCGCCGCACGGCTACCTGGCGTTCCACTTCTGGCTGCGCCACGCGTTCGCCGCCGACGCGGTGATCCATGTCGGCAAGCACGGCAACCTTGAGTGGCTGCCCGGTAAGGGCGTCGGCTTGTCGGCGCAGTGCTGGCCAGACGCGCTGCTTGGCCCGCTGCCGAACATCTACCCGTTCATTGTCAACGACCCGGGCGAGGGCGCCCAGGCCAAGCGCCGTACCCAGGCGGTGATCATCGACCACTTGATGCCGCCGCTGACCCGCGCCGAAACCTACGGCCCGTTGCGCCACCTGGAGCAACTGGCCGACGAGTTCTACGAAGCGCAGCTACTCGACCCGCGGCGTGCCCGCGAGTTGCAGCGCGATATCCTCGAGCTGGTCAAGGTCAACCACATCGACCGTGAGCTGCAACTGGAAGGGCAGCTGGACGATGCCGCCGTCTGGCTGCCGCGCCTGGACACCTATCTGTGCGACCTGAAGGAATCGCAGATTCGCGATGGGCTGCACGTGTTTGGCCAATCGCCAGAAGGGCGGCTGCGCCTGGACACGCTGCTGGCGCTGTTGCGGGTTGAGCGTGGCGACGGTCGTGGCGGTAATGCCAGCCTGCTGCGGGCCCTGGCCAAGGCACTGGTGCCAGGCTTTGATCCGCTCGATTGCGAGCTTGGGCTGCCCTGGCAGGGCGCACGCCCTCAGCAGCTTCTGGCCATGAGCAGTGAGCCCTGGCGCACCTGTGGCGATACCCGCGAGCGCCTGGAGCTTTTGGCGCAGCAGGTGATCGAGCAAGCGCTGGGAGGCACCCTGCAGCTGCCTGAATCGAGCGAATGGCAGCCGGTGCGTGACGTGGTGCAGGCCTTGCGCGAAGCGGTGGCGCCCAGCCTGGATGCCTGCGGCGCTGCTGAGATGAGTGGCCTGCTGGCGGCGCTGGCCGGGCGATTCGTGCCTGCCGGCCCCAGCGGTGCGCCCAGCCGTGGGCGCCTCGACGTGCTGCCCACCGGCCGCAACTTCTATACCGTGGACGTGCGCAACCTGCCCACTACCACGGCCTGGCGCCTGGGCTTCGCCTCGGCCAGCCTGATCCTCGAGCGCCACCTGCAGGACCACGGCGATCACCTGCGCCAGCTTGGCTTGTCGGTGTGGGGCACGGCGACCATGCGTACTGGCGGCGACGACATCGCCCAGGCCATGGCGCTGATGGGCGTGCGGCCGGTGTGGGCCACAGGCAGCCAGCGCGTTGACGATTTTGAAATACTGCCGCTGAGCCTGCTCGACCGCCCGCGGGTGGATGTGACATTGCGCGTTTCGGGCTTTTTCCGCGATGCCTTCGGCAACCTAATCCGCCTGTTCGATGCGGCCGTGCAGGCGGTGGCCGCGCTGGACGAGCCCGATGATCTCAACCCGTTGGCCGCCCGTGTACGCAGCGAGCGTGCCACGCTGCAAGCGCAAGGCGTAGGCGCCGAGCAGGCCGCGCGCCAGGCAGGCTGGCGGGTGTTCGGCGCCAAACCTGGTGCGTATGGCGCCGGGGTGCAGAACGCTATCGACGGGCGCCTGTGGCACAGCCGCGACGATCTGGCCGAGGTCTACCTCAACCACGGCGGCTACGCCTACGGCGCCAGCGACGACGGCACCCCGGCGCGCGCCCAGTTCGCGCAGCGCCTGGCCAAGGTGCAGGCGGTGCTGCAGAACCAGGACAACCACGAACACGACCTGCTCGATTCGAACGATTACTACCAGTTCCAGGGTGGCATGCTGGCGGCGTCAGAAACCTTGTCCGGGGCGCCGGTGGCCAGCTACCACGGCGACCACAGCCAGGCAGACCGACCCCGCATCCGTACCCTCAAGGAAGAGCTGAACCGGGTGATCCGCGCCCGTGCGCTCAACCCCAAGTGGATCGACGGGGTCAAGCGCCATGGCTACAAGGGCGCCTTCGAGATGGCGGCGACGGTCGACAACCTGTTCGCCTTCGATGCCACCACGCACCTGATCGACGACCATCATTACCAGGGGCTGGCCGATGCCTACGTGCTCGACCCGGCTACCCGCGATTTTATGCGCGAGCACAACCCCGAGGCCCTGCGTGACCTTACCGAGCGCCTGCTGGAGGCCCAGCAGCGCGGGCTGTGGCAGGCGCCGGGCGACTACCGCGAAGCCCTTGAGGAACAACTGCTCGACGGCGAGGAACAGGCTTGAAATGAGTGAACCCGTGCAATTTCCGCTGGCCGCCGTGGTCGGTGCCGACTACCTGAAGCTGGCACTGTGCCTGACCGCCATCGACCCGAAAATCGGCGGCGTGCTGATCGAAGGGCCGCGTGGCATGGCCAAGAGCACCCTGGCCCGTGGCCTGGCCGACCTGCTTGGCGAAGGCCCGTTTGTCACCTTGCCACTGGGTGCCAGTGAGGAACGGCTGGTCGGCACCCTCGACCTGGATGCCGCGCTGGGGCAGGGCAAGGCGCAGTTTTCCCCGGGCGTGCTGGCCCAGGCCGACGGTGGCGTGCTGTATGTCGATGAGGTCAACCTGCTGCCCGACACCTTGGTCGACCTGTTGCTCGACGTGGCTGCCAGCGGCACTAACCGGGTTGAGCGCGACGGCATCTCGCACCGGCACAGTGCGCGCTTCGTGCTGATCGGCACCATGAACCCGGAAGAGGGCGAGCTGCGTCCGCAGTTGCTCGACCGCTTTGGCTTGAACGTGGCCCTGGAAGGCCTGCCGGAGCCTGAAGCTCGTCAGCAGATCATTCGCCGCCGCCTGGCCTTCGACAGTGACCCGCAGGCCTTTTGCGCACAATGGGCAGCAGCCCAGGCGCAATTGCGCGAGCGCTGCCAGGCGGCGCGCCACGCCCTGGCCGGCATTGCCCTGGATGACCAGGCCTTGGCCTGGATTACCGAACGCTGCTACGCCGCCGGTGTCGATGGCTTGCGCGCCGACCTTGTGTGGCTGCGTGCTGCGCGCGCCCACTGCGCCTGGCGCGGTGCTGCGGCCATCGAAGAAGTGGATGTCGAGGCGGTGGCCGAGTTCGCCTTGCGCCATCGCCGCCGCGTTGCGCCCCAGGCCAACCCGCCGTCGGCGCCGCAGCCGCCTGACCAGCAGCCCGGCCAGCAAAGCGCAGGCAACGCGGGTGAACAGGCCGGGCAGGGCGACTGGGGGGCATTGCCGGCGCAACCCGTGGCCAGCGGCGCACGCCGCGAGGTACCGAACTGGGCAAAAAAGCCCTGAGCATCCCCCGGCCACCTGCAAAAGGGGCGGATGCCAAAGCGGGCGCAGGCAAGCAGAACGGTGCCAGCCGTGGTCGCCCGCGCAGTGCGGCAAGCGGCCGCGTGGCCTGGCTGCCGACCTTGCTAAAAGGGCGGCCACGGCTACGCCAGGACCTGTGCTGGCAACAACGCGGGGCCAAACCGGCAGAGTTGTGGCTGGTGATCGTCGACGCTTCGGCCTCGACCCGCCGCCATCAGGCGTTGGCACACACCAAAGGGCTGCTGGCGGCACTGTTCGACCAGGCCTACCGCCAGCGCGCCCGCCTGGCCTTGCTGACCGCCAGCGGGCGCACACCGCAGTGGCAGCGCCATGGCCTGAAGGCTTCGGCGGCCTTGCAGCCGTGGCTGCAGGCGTTGGGCGCCGGGGGCGGTACGCCGCTGATCGCGGCACTGGAACAGGCGCGGAATTGGCTACAGGCACGCCAGCGCGCCCATCCGGATGAAGCGGTACGCTGCCTGGTGTTTACCGATGGTCGCCTTCAGCACTGGAACGCCTTACAACCCATGCCCTGTACAACATTGGTGGTGGATATGGAGTTGGCGCCGGTGCGTATTGGGCGCGCGCAACGCCTGGCCGAACAACTGCAGGCCGATTACCAGCACTTGCAGCAGTTCAAGGCGGTGGACTGAACAGCATGGATGCGACACTGTGTCGCAATAGTGGAAGTTGCCAGAACAGCAACTTTGCATTTGAACAAGTGCGTGGCATTGCACGCACTTGGTTTGCCAGGCGATGTTACTTTGGCATTGACCACGGTTGCAGGTCGTAACCTTTTTCGCACAGTTCGGCGCGCACTTCTTCGATCAGGCTGGCCCACTGGGCAGGGTCGGAGTAGGTGCTCGAAGACACTCGCTTGCTGCCGATGCGGGTGTTGGTCCGGTCGATCACTGCCAGGCTCAGCTCACCAGTACCGTTGGGTGCATCCCAGGCTACGCACTGGAAAGGTTCGAAGGCGTGGTCGGCAATCAGCAGTGCTTCGTTGACACGGAGCGGGGCATTCATGGTTCGGTCTCTCTATGGTCCCAAACATCGAAGTGATTCCGCGTTGCTTTAAAGTCGCCTCAATGGTCGCGAAGTGCAGCGCGGGGTTATGTGTACTGATGCTCGTTGTCCCTGGGCAAGTCACACATTAGGTGTAAAATTTTTTGTCAGGCTTGAATCCGTTCTTCCTGCGCCGCCATGTGATGTCGATAAAGTGCGAAAATTCCCGTGGCACTTTGTAAAAAAATGCGTCAGCAGACAGACGGTAGTGGGCACCGTCAACTTCGTTGCTACTGTTAAACGGGCGCCACAACTTGCTGTTTTACTTCATAAAACCAAAAACTGGCGCCAAGGAACGGTCATGCTGCAGCCTGCCGCCCAACGTCGTTTGCTCATCGTCGACCCCTGCGACGACTGCCACCAATTGTTGCCAGGCCTGAGTAGCGCAGGCTGGGATGTGGACAGTTGCGTGCTCGGTGCCGCGCTCGATCACCCTTGTGATGTCGGCTTGTTGCGCTTGCAGGCTTCGCACCTCAGGCACCCGGACGCGGTCAAGGACATGATCAAGCGCAGTAATACCGAATGGATCGCGGTGTTAAGCGCCGAACAGTTGCGCATGCCGGCCGTCGGCGATTTTGTCTGCGAATGGTTCTTCGACTTCCACACCCTGCCATTCGATGTCTCCCGCGTGCAGGTCACCCTTGGCCGGGCGTTCGGCATGGCCCGCCTGCGTGGCAAAGGGGCCGCCAAGGTGGACGACGCGACCCACGAACTGCTTGGCGAAAGCCGGCCGATCCGCGAGTTGCGCAAGTTGCTGGGCAAGTTGGCGCCCACCGAGTCGCCGGTGCTGATCCGTGGTGAAAGCGGCACGGGCAAAGAGCTGGTGGCCCGCACCCTGCATCGGCAGTCGCAACGCAGCGACCAGCCGTTCGTCGCCATCAACTGCGGGGCAATCCCCGAGCACCTGATCCAGTCCGAACTGTTCGGCCATGAGAAGGGCGCTTTCACCGGTGCCCATCAGCGCAAGACCGGGCGCATTGAAGCCGCCCATGGTGGCACGTTGTTCCTGGATGAAATTGGTGACTTGCCGCTGGAATTGCAGGCCAATCTGCTGCGTTTTCTACAAGAAAAGCACATCGAGCGGGTGGGCGGCAGCCAGCCGATTCCGGTGGATGCGCGGGTATTGGCCGCCACCCACGTGGACCTGGAAAAAGCCATCGAACAGGGGCGCTTTCGCGAAGACCTGTATTACCGCCTGAACGTGTTGCAGGTGGTGACCGCGCCCCTGCGGGACCGACATGGTGACTTGTCGATGCTGGCCAGCCATTTTGCCCATTTCTACAGCCTGGAAACCGGGCGCCGGCCGCGTTCATTCAGCGACCATGCCCTGGCGGCCATGGGCCGGCATGACTGGCCGGGCAATGTACGCGAGCTGGCCAACCGGGTGCGTCGTGGCCTGGTACTCGCCGAAGGCCGGCAGATCGAGGCGCAGGACCTGGGCCTGCAGATGTTGGACCAAGGGCAGCAGCCGCTGGGCACGCTAGAGGAATACAAGCAGCGGGCCGAGCGCCAGGCCTTGTGCGATGTGCTTAACCGGCACAGCGATAACATGAGCGTAGCGGCGAAGGTGCTGGGGATCTCCCGGCCCACCTTCTACCGCTTGCTGCACAAGCATCAGATACGCTGACTGAACTGTCCGAGGGTCAGTGTGGCGCGCGCACGATGGTTTTCAGCAGGTCTTCCGGGCTGATGTGCCCCACCACCTGGGCCACCGCACTGCCTGGGGTTGGCAGGTCGATGATGTGGCTTTTCATCTTGCCGACCACATGCATTTCGCACGGTTTGCAGTCGAACTTCAGGGTCAGCACTTCATCACCCTGAATCAGCTGCATCGGTGCCACCTTGGTGCGCACGCCGGTCACGCCCTTGGCCTGCTTGGGGCACAGGTTGAAGGAGAAGCGCAGGCAGTGCTTGGTGATCATCACCGGCACTTCACCGTGCTCTTCATGGGCCTCGTAGGCCGCGTCTATCAGCTGCACGCCGTGGCGGTGGTAGAAGTCGCGGGCCTTTTGGTTGTACACGTTGGCCAGGAAGGAAAGGTGCGACTCGGGGTACACCGGCGGCGGCGTGGTTTCGGCCTTGCGCCCGCCACGCGGGTGCGCCTTGATGCGCGCCTCGGTCAGCGCCTCGATGGCTTCACGGCGCAGGGCCTTGAGCTGCGAGTTGGGGATGAAGTACGCCTGCGGCGCGTCCAGTTCGATGCTGCTGGCGTGGTACATCGTGGTACCCAGCTGGCCGAGCAGGTCATGCAACTGGTCCAGGGCCTGCTGCGGCTTGTTGGCCTCGCCGAACGGGCCGTCCAGGGCCACCTGCACGCTGACGCCTTCCTCGCTGCTAAGGGTAAGCATCAAGCGCTGCTCGCGCAGTACAGCATGCCATTCCACACCAACACGGCGCTCGGAAGAGGTGCGTTGCAGGGCCTGCTGCCAGTTGTGGTCGAGGTTGCGCGACAGCGGGTGGTTGGGCCGCAGCTTGTGCAGGCCTTCGGGCATTTCGTTGGGCTCGACGCGGTAGCGGTAGCGCTTCTGGCCGTCTTCCTCGAACTCGCCACGTGGTTCGGCGATGTTGGCGCGGAAACCCACCACTTCGCGTTTGACCAGCACGTTCAGGCCGTCGCCGTTGGTCAGTGGCACTTCGGTCACCACTTGCATGTCACGCTTGCCGACCTTTTCCACCACACCCACCGGCAGGCCGGTGAAGGTTGGCGAGTCGAAGGCACCGATGTCGACCTTGCGGTCGGTCACGAAATAGTCGGTGCTGCCGCGGTGGAAGGTCTTGTCCGGGTCGGGCAAGAAGAAGTGTTCGGTCCGGCCGCTGGACGCACGGGCATATTCCGGGCGGCCTTCGAGGATGGCGTCGAGCTCTTTGCGGTAGTGGGCGGTGATGTTCTTCACATAGCCCATGTCCTTGTAGCGGCCCTCGATCTTGAACGAGCGCACGCCAGCATCGACCAGGTCGGCCAGGTTGGCGGTCTGGTTGTTGTCCTTCATCGACAGCAGGTGCTTCTCGAACGCTACCACGCGACCCTGGTCATCCTTCAGGGTGTAGGGCAAGCGGCAGGCTTGCGAACAGTCGCCACGGTTGGCGCTTCGGCCAGTCTGCGCGTGGGAGATGTTGCACTGGCCGGAGAATGCCACGCACAGCGCACCGTGGATGAAGAACTCGATGGCGGCGTCGGTTTCGGCGGCGATGGCGCGGATTTGCTGCAGGTTCAGTTCACGGGCCAGTACCAGCTGGGAGAAACCGGCCTGGTCGAGGAACTTGGCCCGTTCCAGGGTGCGGATGTCGGTCTGGGTGCTGGCGTGCAGCTCGATCGGCGGGATGTCCAGCTCCATCACCCCCAGGTCTTGCACGATCAGCGCGTCGACGCCGGCATCGTACAGCTGATGGATCAGCTTGCGCGCGGGTTCCAGCTCGTTGTCGTGCAGGATGGTGTTGATGGTGGTGAACACGCGCGCATGGTAGCGGCGGGCGAACTCGACCAGTTCGGCGATCTCGCCCACTTCGTTGCAGGCGTTATGGCGTGCGCCAAAGCTTGGGCCGCCGATGTAGATGGCGTCAGCGCCGTGCAGGATCGCTTCACGGGCGATGGCCACGTCACGGGCAGGGCTGAGCAGTTCCAGGTGATTCTTTGGAAGGGACATATCGTTATATTTTCGGGCTGCCACGGTTTAGGCGGGCATTGTAGCGGCGAAACGGGCTGGCGGCACCATCGGGGTGCCGGGAGGTGTATTGCTTTTACCGGCCCTATCGCCGGCAAGCCAGCTCCCACAGAAATTGCATAGGGCTTGAGGCCGTTGCGGTCGTGGTGGGAGCTGGCTTGCCGGCGATAGGGCCCTTGCAGGTAGCTCAGCGCTTGGCAGCCATCGCCGTGACTTCTACGCGCATGCCTTCAAATGCCAACGAAGCCACACCCACGGCCGCACGCACCGGCCATGGCTTGCTGAAGAAGCGCTGGTACACCTCGTTGAACGCGGCGCGGTCGGCCATGTCGGTAAGGTAGATGGTCAGGTGCAGCACGCGGTCCATGCCGCTGCCGGCCTTTTCCAGCGCCACTTTCAGCGCCTGCAGGGTGCATTCGCTTTGCTCGACGATGCCGCCCAGTTCCAGGCTGCCATCGGCGTGGGTCGGAATCTGGGTGGTGACCAGCACGCCGTTGAACTCGGCGACGTCGGACGAAATCGACTCGGCGTCCGGGTCCGGGGTGTAGATGATGTCTGCATGTGCCATGGTGTGTTTTGCCTTGCTACGGAAGGAAAACGGCAAGCCTACGCGAGCAGGCGGGTCCGGTCGAGGGCGCCCAGGTGTTTGAAATGCGCGGCGTTCGCCGTCAGAATCGCGCCCCATTGCAAAGCCAGGGGCACATTTTGAACGAACAGACTTTGTCCAGGCGCCTGGAGCGCGTGGCTGCACATGTGCCGCAGGGCGCCCGCTTGGCCGACATCGGCTCGGACCATGGTTATCTGCCGGTAGCGTTGATGCTGCGGGGTGTGGTCGAGGCGGGGGTGGCGGGCGAGGTGGCGCAGACGCCGTTTGCCTCGGCCCAGCGCAACGTGCGCAGAAACGGCCTGCAAGACCGGTTAACCGTGCGCCTGGCCGATGGCCTGGCAGCGGTGGAGCCGCAAGACCGCATCTCGGTGGTGAGCATCTGCGGCATGGGCGGCGACACCATGTGCGAGATCCTCGAGGCCGGCAAGCAGCGCCTTGGCGGCGTCACGCGCCTGGTACTGCAGCCCAATGGCGGTGAGCGCGAGCTGCGCCAGTGGCTGGCGGGCAATGGTTACCAGATCGTCAGCGAAGAGCTGCTACGGGAAAACCGCTTCGACTACGAAATCATCGTCGCCGAGCCGGGCAGGGTGGTGTATAGCGCTGAACAGCTGTACTTCGGCCCGGTGTTGATGCAGGAGAAAAGCGAGGCATTTCTGGTCAAGTGGCGGCGCATGCTGCGGCAGAAGCAGCAGACCCTGGCCAATTTCCAACGGGCCCGCGATGCGGTGCCTCAGGCGAAAATCGACGATTTCAATCAGCAGGTGGGCTGGATCACCCAGGTACTCGCCTGACTCACTGCTGCGAGCAGTTGCCCATTTCGCGGTAGTCGATTTCGCGTTTTTGGCCTTGGTGGTCGACGTACACCATGTGCGCAGTGCCAACCTGGCAGTCGGCAGCGTTGCTGGCCGGGGTGATGGAGATCACTTTGGCCACATCCAGCGGCATGCCGTATTCATAATTGCTGCTGGTTGGCTGCGTACTGCCCGCATCGGCAAAGGCACCGAACGAGGCGAGGGTGGCGGCAACAGCAAGGACAGCGATCGAACGTTTCATGACAGGCTCCTTTTCTTCAATGTATGACTAATGATGTATTCATTGGTCATCCACAATAAATGGGCCAGTCCGTGATAGATTCCTGCCTGTAACGCAAGAATAAGACTGAACAAGGAGCACACCCTCATGGACATGCTGCATGCCATGCGTACCTTCGCCCGTGTGGTGGAATGTGGCAGCTTCGCTGCGGCCGCCAATGCGTTGGATATTTCCGCGGCCCAGGTTTCGCGCATCGTTGCCGAGCTGGAGAACCAGCTGCAGACCCGCCTGCTGCACCGCACCACCCGGCGCCTGCGCATGAGCGAGGCGGGTGAGCGGTTTCTGGAGCGCGCGCGGCAGATCATGCTGCTGACCGAAGAGGCGGTGGGTGAAGCGCGCGGTGCGCACCTCACGCCTCGCGGCCATCTGCGCTTGCATTGCCCGCACGGCCTGGGCCTGTTGCTGATGCCGCTGGTGGCCGGCTACAACGCGCTGTGCCCGGAAGTGGTGATCGAGTTGACGCTGTCCCAGCGCAATCCTGACCCGCTGGCCGAAGGGCATGACGTGGTGATCACCGTGGACGGTGCGCTACCGGACTCCCAGCTGATTGCCGTCCCGCTTGGCAATATCTTCAGTATCCCCTGCGCAGCGCCCAGCTATCTGGAGCGGCATGGCGTGCCTGAGCGCCCCGAGGACCTGCATGCGCACCGCTGCCTGCGCATGGCGTATCCCATGTATGAAGGCGACTGGGTATTCCCCCAGGGTGTGGACCAGTGCGTGATCGCACCCAGTGACAACTTCTCCACCAACGTTGCCGACGCCATGCTGGTGGCCAGTGAATTGGGCATGGGCATAGGCCTGCTACCGTTCTATACGGCCAGCCAGTCGATCGAGCAAGGGCGTTTGTGCAGGCTGCTGGCGCCATACCGGCTGCGCGAAAGTGCGCTGTATGCGATGTACCCGTCGCGGCACTACCTGGATGCCAAGGTGCGTACGTGGATCGATTACCTCAAGGAGCAGCTGCCGGCGGTGTTCGAGGGGCATGCGCAGGTGGTGGATGATTCGCGGTACTGGCGCTGAATCGCAGATCGGCGGCCTTGTGTCGCGATTGGGCCGCAAAGCGGCCCCAGCGATTTCGGAGTGTGGAGCAGATCGTGGGGCCGCGTTGCGGCCCAATCGCGACACAAGGCCGCTCCCACAGACGGGGACCGCCGTACTACAGGGGATAGTGCTTCAGCTCGCGTGCAATCAGCATGCGCTGGATTTCGCTCGACCCTTCATAGATTTGGGTAATCCGCGCATCGCGGTAATAGCGCTCCACCGGGTAATCTTCCAGGTAGCCATACCCGCCATGCACCTGGATTGCCATCGAGCACACCCGCTCGGCCATTTCCGAAGCGAATAATTTGGCCTGCGACGCCTCCGACAGGCACGGCTTGCCGGCGCTGCGCAGGCGGGCGGCATGCAGGATCAGCAAACGTGCGGCGTTCACCTGTACCTGCATGTCGGCCAGCAGGTTGGCGATGCTCTGGTGCTCGTTGATCGGTTTGCCAAATTGCACCCTGTCGCGCGAGTAGACCAGCGCCGCCTCGAACGCGGCGCGGGCGATGCCCAACGCCTGGGCGGCAATGCCGATACGGCCGCCTTCAAGGTTCGAAAGGGCGATGGCCAGGCCCTTGCCACGCTCGCCAAGGATGTTGGCAGCGGGGATGCGGCAATTGTCGAAGGTGACCGCGCAGGTGTCGGAGGCGCGGATCCCCATTTTGTGTTCGCTGCGGTCCACCTTGAAACCCGGGTTGTCGGTGGGCACCAGAAACGCCGAGAGGCCCTTCTTGCCCAGCTCCGGGTCGGTCACCGCGAATACGATGGCCAGGCCGGCGCGGCGGGCATTGCTGACGAATTGTTTGGCGCCATTGATTACCCACTCGCCATCGACCAGTTCGGCGCGGGTGCGCAGGTTGTGCGCCTCGGAGCCGGCCTGCGGCTCGGTCAGGCAGAAGCAGCCGATGACCTCGCCGCTGGCCAGGCGCGGTAGCCATTGCTGTTGTTGCTCGGCAGTACCGTAGGCCAGCAGCGGCCCGCAGCCTACCGAGTTGTGAATGCTCATCATTGCCCCGGTGGCGCCGCAGCCAGCGGCGATTTCTTCCACGGCCAAGGCGTAGGCGACGTAGTCGGTGTAGCTGCCGCCGAAGTCCTCCGGTACCACCATGCCCAGCAGGCCCAGTTCGCCCATCTTGCGCACCACGCCGTCATCGATCCAGCCGGCCTTTTCCCAGGCCTGGGCGTGCGGGGCGATCTCGCCACGGGCAAAGTCCCGGGCCATGTCGCGGATCATGATCTGCTCTTCGCTCAGTTCCAGGTCTTGCATCTGTGTACTCCCGGGCTCACAGGCCTTCGAAAAAT
This sequence comes from Pseudomonas sp. TSO6, assembly GCF_056098905.1. Taxonomy (NCBI): domain Bacteria; kingdom Pseudomonadati; phylum Pseudomonadota; class Gammaproteobacteria; order Pseudomonadales; family Pseudomonadaceae; genus Pseudomonas; species Pseudomonas sp. TSO6. Next base: position 49,388 of record NZ_JBLZWV010000032.1, read on the forward strand.
TGGTCAACCCGCTGCGGTTGCAGCGCGGCCAGGGTCGGCGGGTTCCAGCGAGGCTGTTTGTCCTTGTCGATGATCAGGGCGCGCACGCCTTCGATGATGTCGCCGTGCTGGAACCACTGGCGGTCCAGGTGCAGCTCCATGGCAAAGCAGTCTTCCAGCCCAAGGTGGCGACCGCGGCGCAACATCTCCAGGGTAACCGCCATGGCCAGCGGTGAGCGGCTTTCCAGCTGGTCGGCGACGCCCACGGCCCAGGCATGGCTGTCACCGATACTGACCGCACGCAATTGCTCGACAATGGCTTGCAGGTTGGGCAGGGCGAAGAAGTGGTCGATGACCGGGCGCAGTTTTTCCAGCGGTGCATCTTCCAGCGCCTGGGTACCGAGCGTGGCCAGCAGGTTCTGCAGGTCCTTCAGCGGGTTGTCGCCAAAGTTCAGTTGCTTCAGGCCCTGGTCAAGGGCGGCGAGTTGGTCACTGGCCAGGTACCAGTCGGCCAGGCCGCAGTACAAGGCGTCGGCCGCCTGGATCTGGGTGCCGCTGACGCCCAGGTAGATGCCCAGTTCGCCGGGGATACGTGACAGGAAGTAGCTACCGCCCACATCGGGGAAGTAGCCGATACCGACTTCGGGCATGCCCAGGCGGCTGCGCTCTGTGACCACACGCAGGTCGCAACCCTGGGCCAGGCCCATGCCGCCGCCAAGGGTGAAGCCGTCCATCAGCACCAGCACGGGTTTGCGGTAGCGGTGGATGACCAGGTCGAGGGCGTATTCCTCGACGAAGAAGGTTTCATGCAGCGTGTCGCCAGCTTTGAAACTGTCGTGCAGCGAACGGATATCGCCCCCGGCACAAAAGCCTTTGGGCCCTTCGCCGCGCAGCACCACGGCGCGCACTTGCGGGTCTTCGGCCCACTGGTCGAGGTGCTGGCGCAGGCTACGGACCATGTCCAGGGTCAGGGCGTTGAGGCCGGCGGGGCGGTTCAGGGTCAGGTGGCCGACCTGGTTGCGGACCTCGGCCAGTACATGATCGGTTGCCGAGGTAATAGCTTGCGCAGTCATTGCGTTCTCCCTGCTTTGTTATTGATTTTCCAAGTGAAGTCTGGAGTTCGCTGGAGGATCGCAGGATCCTGTCATGCGAATTTGCCTTGCACAATCGACAATTATGCAGGGGCATCGTGCATTTTTGCTTTAGGCCACTGTCCCACGAGGCAATTCATTAACCTGACCGTAACGAAAGCGCCGGCAGCTTGATTGATCCGCCAGGCAACGCAGCCCTAAGGTGGCTTCCACGACAGCGAACCTGTGGAGCCACCATGACAATAACTCAGAATCCACCGCCGCAATGGTCGCGGCGGCGCGCCGAAAAGCAGCGCCGCCTTGATCGGGTACGTCACCTCGCCGACGGCGTGGTGCTGCCCACCGAGCGTATCGTCGAAGCCCTCGAACTGCTGCTGGCCCCGGGCGACCGGGTGGTGCTGGAGGGCAACAACCAGAAGCAGGCCGACTTCCTTTCACGCTCGCTGGCCAAGGTCGACCCCGAACGCCTGCATGACTTGCACATGATCATGCCCAGCGTCAGCCGCGCCGAGCACCTGGACCTGTTCGAGCGTGGCATCGCGCACAAGCTCGACTTCTCCTTCGCCGGCCCGCAGAGCCTGCGCATCAGCCAGTTGCTGGAAGATGGCCTGCTCGAAGTCGGTGCCATCCACACCTATATCGAACTGTACTCGCGGCTGCTGGTCGACCTGATCCCCAACGTCACTCTGGTGGCCGGCTTCATGGCCGACCGTGACGGTAACCTGTACACCGGCCCCAGCACCGAAGACACCCCGGCACTGGTGGAGCCGGCCGCGTTCAGCGACGGTATCGTCATCGCCCAGGTCAACCAGCTGGTGGACCGCGTGGATGACCTGCCACGGGTCGATATCCCGGCGTCCTGGGTCGATTTCGTGGTGGTCGCCGACCAGCCTTTCTATATAGAACCGCTGTTCACCCGCGACCCGCGCCACATCAAGCCGGTGCATGTGCTGATGGCGATGATGGCCATTCGCGGCATCTACGAAAAACACCAGGTGCAGTCGCTGAACCATGGCATCGGCTTCAATACCGCCGCCATCGAGCTGATCTTGCCCACCTACGGCGAGTCTCTGGGCCTGAAGGGCAAGATCTGCCGTAACTGGACGCTCAACCCGCACCCGACCCTGATCCCGGCCATCGAGACCGGCTGGGTGCAAAGCGTGCATTGCTTCGGCACCGAGCTGGGCATGGAGGACTACATCGCCCAGCGCCCGGATGTGTTCTTCACCGGCCGCGATGGCTCGCTGCGTTCCAACCGCATGATGTGCCAACTGGCGGGGCAATACGCCGTCGACCTGTTCATCGGCGCCACCTTGCAAGTGGATGGCGATGGCCATTCCTCGACCGTGACCCGCGGCCGCCTGGCCGGCTTTGGCGGTGCGCCGAACATGGGCCACGACCCGCGTGGCCGGCGCCACGCTACCCCGGCCTGGCTCGACATGACCGTGCCGGAAACCCTGCTGGAGCGCGGGCGCAAGCTGGTGGTGCAAATGGTCGAGACCTACCAGGAAGGCGGCAAGCCCACTTTCGTGGAAACCCTCGATGCCGTGGAAGTGGCCAGGAAGGCCGGCATGCCGCTGGCGCCGGTGATGATTTACGGCGATGACGTCACCCACCTGCTGACCGAGGAGGGCATTGCCTACCTGTACAAGGCCCGCAGCCTGGAAGAACGCCAGCAGATGATTGCCGCCGTGGCCGGGGTTACCGCCATCGGCCTGCGCCACGACCCGAAAGACACCCTGCGCATGCGCCAGCAAGGCCTGATCGCGTTGCCTGAGGACCTGGGCATCCGCCGCACCGACGCCAGCCGCGAGCTGCTGGCCGCGCGCAGCATTGCCGACCTGGTCGAGTGGTCCGGCGGCCTCTACAACCCGCCTGCCCGGTTCAGGAGCTGGTGATGAAAGCACTCTTTCTCGAGCTCCCCCAGGTTCCTGTGGGAGCGGGTTCACCCGCGAAGAGGCCAGCCCAGGCAACCGAAATCTCCCTGGCCGACCACCTCGCCGACCTGGCCGTTGAAGCCCTGATCGACGAAGCCGACCTGTCCCCCAAACCCGGGCTGGTCGACCGCCGCAGCAACGGCGCCCACAAAGACATGACCCTGACCTTGATGCACGCATCGGCCCTGGCCCTGTGGCCATGCCTGCGCAATATGGCTGAAGCCGCCCAGTCCATCGGCCAGGTTGGCCAACCCCTGCGCGCCACACTGGGCCAGCTCGGCCGTGAAGGCGAGGCCGCGATGCTTGCCGCCACCCACGGGGTAAACACCCACCGCGGCGCGATCTGGGCATTGGGCTTGCTGGTTGCATCCAAGGCCCTGGCCCCTCAGGTCGACGCCACTACCCTGGCCGTGCGCGCCGGGCGCATCGCGCTGTTCGACGACCCGGCCATGCCGCACCAGCACAGCCATGGCTTGCAGGTCCGCCACCGCTACGGCAGCGGCGGCGCCCGCGAACAGGCACAGCAAGGCTTCCCCGCCGTCATCGGCCACGGCCTGCCACAGCTGCAGCGCAGCCGCGCCGCCGGTGCCAGCGAGCAGCACGCCCGGCTCGACGCGTTACTGGCGATCATGGGCGTGCTCAGCGACACCTGCGTGCTCTGGCGCAGCGGCCCGGCCGGGCTGGCTGCCGTCCAGCAAGGTGCCCGCGCCGTACTTGCCGAAGGCGGCAGCGCCACACTGGCGGGGCGCCGGCAACTGCGCCAGCTGGACCGGCAACTGCTGCACCTGAACGCCTCACCGGGCGGCGCCGCCGACTTGCTGGCCGCCTGCCTGTTCCTCGACAAAGCCGGGAGCCTGTGACATGGAAACCCTGAATTTTCAATTCCCCGCCGCCGAACCGGGCCGCGGCCGCACGCTGGTGGGCTGCGTCAGCTCCGGCGACCTCGAAGTGCTGATTGAGCCTGGCACTGCCGGCAGCCTGCACATCCAGGTGGTGACCTCGGTCAACGGCAGTGGCGCCCGCTGGGCGCAGCTGTTCCAGCGCCTGTTCGAGGGCCGTGCGTGGCCGGCCGTGAACATCGACATCCATGACTTTGGCGCCACCCCGGGCGTTGTGCGCCTGCGCCTTGAGCAAGGCTTCGAGGAGATTGCCCATGACTGACACCGAACGCTTGCTGCGCAGCCGCAGCTTTGTCGAACTGGGCGCCCGGCAGCGGGCGCGTGCCGTGCTAGACCCAGGTAGCTTCCGGGAGTTGCTGGGCCCGTTCGACCGGCTGATGTCGCCTTGGCTGCCGCGCCAGGGCATCGTGCCTCAGGCCGATGACGGTGTGGTTATCGCCAAGGGCCGGCTGAATGGGCGCCATGCTGTGGTCGCGGCCATCGAAGGTGGCTTCCAGGGGGGCAGCATGGGCGAGGTGGGCGGTGCCAAGATTGCAGGCGCGCTGGAACTGGCCATCGAAGATAACCGCCATGGCATCCCCACTTGCGCCGTGTTGCTGCTGGAAACCGGTGGTGTGCGCCTGCAGGAAGCCAACCTGGGCCTGGCGGCGATTGCCGAAATCCAGGCGGCCATTGTCGAGCTGCGGGCCTTGCAGCCGGTGATCGGCCTGATCGCAGGTTCGGTGGGCTGCTTTGGCGGCATGTCCATTGCTGCGGGCCTGTGCAGCCACCTGCTGGTTACCCGCGAAGCACGCCTGGGCCTGAACGGCCCGCAAGTGATCGAACAGGAGGCCGGCATCGACGAATACGACGCCAAGGACCGCCCCTTCATCTGGAGCCTGACCGGCGGCGAACAACGCCATGCCAGCGGCTTGGTGGACGGCTATGTGGCCGATGATATCGATGCGCTGCGCGAACGCTTGCTGCAACTGCTCGACACACCCTCCAAAGACCGCGCCAGCCAGCACGCCTGGTTCCTCGACCGGCTGGCCCGGCTGGGCGAAGACTGCCCGCAACTGGATGCCGCCGCCGTGCGCGCCCTTTACCAAGGAGAAGCCCAATGAACCGTGCCTTGAACTGGCTGCCGGGCCTGGCCGGCGGGCAAGCCCTGCCAGGTTACCCCGCGTCGTTGCGGGTGATCGACGGCGAACTGGACAACCGCCTGGCGCGCTTCATCGCCGTGGTGCCGGATGCCGACAACCCATTCCCCCGTGCCCGCTCGGGCGAGGTCGGCCTGCTTGAAGGCTGGGGCCTGGCCAAGGCGGTGAGCGAGGCGGTGGAGGCTGACCGCAACGGCCAGAAGCGGGCCATTGTCGCGGTTATCGACGTGCCCAGTCAGGCCTACGGCCGCCGCGAGGAGGCGTTGGGCATTCACCAGGCATTGGCCGGTGCCGTGCAAGCCTACGCCCAGGCCCGGTTGGCCGGGCACCCGGTGATCGGTCTGCTGGTCGGCAAGGCCATGTCCGGTGCCTTCCTTGCCCACGGCTACCAGGCCCAGCGCCTGATCGCCCTGGACGATGCCGGGGTCATGGTGCACGCCATGGGCAAGGCGGCTGCGGCGCGGATTACCCTGCGCAGCGTCGAGCAATTGGAGGCCCTGGCCGCCGACGTGCCCCCCATGGCCTACGACCTGGCCAGCTACGCCTCGCTGGGCCTGCTGTGGCGCCGGCTGACAGTGGATAACGCCGAGGCACCGAGCGCTGCCGACATTGCCCAGGTGCGTGCCTGCCTGGCAGAAGCGGTGCGCGATATTGGTAGCACCACCGACCTGTCGTCGCGGCTGGCGGGTGAAAACCGCAGCGCTTCGCGCCAGGTACGCGAACAGCTGCGCCGCCAGTGGCAGGGCGCTTGAGATGAACGCGCCAAGGCCGCACGACCTGCTGTGGGGGATGCCCGTGTCGGGCTTGCCCGCCGATGCGCCGCAGTGGGCACAGGACGTGCTGGCAAGCGGCCGACCGGTGGTGGTGCGCCGTGCCTCCTGTGAGGATGGCTGGGTAGCGGTTGGGGTACGTGGTCAGGGCCGGGCGCAGCGCTTGGGCGGGTTGATGCGCCTGGCCGATATCCAGCGTCAGCAAGGCCCCGAAGCGCTGCGGGTGCACGTACAACGCCCATGGCCTGCGCTACAGGCACTGGCCTCGGTCACCCCGGTATTGCAGGCCAGCGGCCTGGCCTGGGGGCCGACGGGCGGGGTGGGGTACCAGATTGCGACCGGCATTGAAGTGGTACATGCCGACAGTGACCTGGACCTGCTGCTGCGCACACCGCAACCGCTTGCCCGCGCCCAGGCGCGAGAGCTGTTGGACATCCTCGACTGCGCGCCGTGCCGTATCGATGTGCAGCTGGAAACCCCAGCGGGTGCCATTGCCTTGCGTGAATGGGCCGGCTTTGCCCGCCGCGTGCTGCTCAAGTCGCCTCATGGCCCGCGCCTGGTCAGCGACCCTTGGGCCGTGATGGAGCGTGCCGCATGAGCAGCTTGTTCGCCTTCCCCGGGCAGGGCGCCCAGCAGGTGGGCATGCTACAGCGCTTGCCTGAGGGCGCCGGGCAGCTGCTGGAGGAGGCCAGCGATACCCTCGGCCAAGCCGCGCTGGCGCTGGACAGCCAGCAAGCGCTGCAGTCTACCCGCGCTGTTCAGCTGTGCCTGCTGCTGAGCGGTGTGGCCTGGGCACGCTGGCTGATGCAGCGCAGCCCAGCGCCGGATTACGTGGCGGGCTTGTCGATTGGCGCCTATCCCGCGGCGGTTACGGCGGGCGCCTTGGGGTTTGCCGATGCCGTGCGCCTGGTCGCCCTGCGTGGCGAGCTGATGCAGTGCGCCTACCCGCAAGGCTACGGCATGACTGCACTCAGCGGCCTGGACCTGACCAGTGTCGAGTGTTTGCTGAGCGAGGTGGGGGGCGAGGTGCATGTCGCCAACCTCAACAGTGAAAACCAGATCGTCATCGCCGGTAGCGATACGGCGATGGCTGCGGTCGCCGCCAGGGCTCGCCGCCAAGGCCAGGGCGTGGCCCGACGCCTGGCAGTCAGCGTGCCGTCGCATTGCCCGTTGCTGGATGGCCCAGCAGCGAAACTGGCCAGTGCCTTCGCCACGGTTGAGTTACACCGCCCACGCATTACCTACCTTAGCGCCAGCAGCGCGCGCCCGGTGTTCGACCCACAGCGCCTGCGCGACGACCTGGCGGGCAACATGGCAAGGGTGGTCGACTGGCGCGCCACGTTGCGCAACGCCTTTGAGCGTGGCGTGCGCCTGCACCTGGAAATACCGCCCGGCAACGTGCTCAGCGGACTGGCCCGGTCAGTGTTCGAACAGGGCAGGGTGGTGGCCGTGGAGGGTACACGGTGGGACACCCTGGATGCGCTGCTGCGCCAGGAGGTGGCTGACCGGCGATGATGGCTGGCTAACGCAATCCCTGTGGGAGCGGCCTTGCGTCGCGATAGGGCCGCAGAGCGGCCCCGGCAATCAAGAAGTGAAGCGAAGATTCTTGGGGGGCGCTGCGCACCCCTATCACGACACAAGGCCGCTCCCACATTGACCGCGTGAGCCGGGCAAGTGTGTGTTTACGAAGAACAACAACAAGCAACTTCGACACTACCTGAGGACAACAATAATGATCATCTATGGTGTGGTACTGCTGGCGGTCTGCACGCTTGCCGGCGTTATCGTCGGCGACTTCCTGGGCGTGTTGCTGGGCGTCAAATCCAATGTGGGCGGGGTCGGCATCGCCATGATCCTGCTGATCTGCGCGCGCCTGTACATGCACCGCAACGGTGGCATGAGCAAGGAGTGCGAGTTTGGCGTGGGCTTCTGGGGGGCCATGTATATCCCGGTGGTGGTGGCCATGGCGGCCCAGCAGAACGTGGTCACCGCCCTGCACGGCGGGCCGGTGGCGCTGCTGGCGGCGGTGGGCGCGGTGCTGGTGTGCGGCGCGACCATCGCCCTGATCAGCCGCAGCCACCGTGGCGAGCCTTTGCCTGCCCTTGAACCCACCCCCGAAGCCCGCGCGCAGGTTGCCCCTGCAGGAGGTCGTTGAACATGTGGCCGATCATTGAAAATGCCCTGGAGCACAACGGCCTGATTACTGCCTTTGCAGTGGTAGGCGCAATCATGTGGTTGTCGGTTGTGATGTCGAAGTACCTCACCTTCGGCCGGGTGCACGGCTCGGCCATCGCCATCGTCATCGGCCTGGTGCTGGCCTGGGTAGGCGGCACCGTGACGGGCGGGCAGAAAGGCCTGGCCGACATGGCGCTGTTCTCCGGCATCGGCCTGATGGGCGGGGCCATGCTGCGTGACTTCGCCATTGTAGCCACTGCCTTCGAGGTGCAGGCCACCGAAGCGCGTAAAGCCGGGATGATTGGCTTGGTGGCGCTGCTGCTGGGCACGGTGCTGCCGTTTATTGTCGGTGCGGCGGTCGCCTATGCCTTCGGTTACCGCGATGCGGTGAGCATGACCACCATCGGCGCGGGTGCAGTGACCTACATCGTCGGCCCGGTGACCGGGGCGGCGCTGGGTGCCAGCTCGGACGTGATGGCCCTGTCGATTGCCACCGGGCTGATCAAGGCGATCCTGGTGATGGTGTTCACCCCAGTTTCTGCGCGCCTGCTGGCCCTGGACAACCCGCGCTCGGCAATGGTGTTCGGCGGGTTGGCAGGGACGGTGTCGGGGGTGACGGCCGGGCTGGCCGCGACGGATCGGCGGCTGGTGCCGTATGGCGCGTTGACCGCCACCTTCCATACCGGGCTGGGGTGCCTGATGGGGCCGTCGATTCTGTACTTCTGCGTACGCGGTCTGGTCGGCTGACGTCGTAGCCTTCACTCTGTGGGAGCGGGCGTGCCCGCGAAGCAGGCGACTCGGTACATGGCACCGGCTTCGCCGGTGTTCGCGGCCACGGCCGCTCCCACAGTGATTGCGTCGCCTTCAGTCATGCAACCCGTTGCCCCCAAATCGGGGAAAACCGCCGGGTGATCCTCCCCAATCCGATTCGGTTACCTACGCAACCATCTGAAAATATTGGATATCTTCTCCTGGCACACACCTTGCTCCACCCCTCCGCAGAGTTCCCGTGTCCCGGAGGTGCAGCATGTCTACGCCACGCAAAGGCCCCCTTCTGTCATCACTCGTTCTGGCCCTGTTAGGCTGGGCATCGACCAGCGAGGCGGCCGTGCAGTGCCAGCGCACCTTGGTCGCCAATGTGGTGGCACTGGACCAGCCACTGATGTTCAACCGCCTTGGCGCGCAAAACGCCAATGGCATGATGTTCGCGCTTCGTGAAGATGTGGTGGACGACAAGCAAGTCCCCCTCAGCACGGGCGGGGCCGCGGTACCGGGCAAGGTCACCCTGCGCCCGGACAAGCGCCCACGGCCGATTGTGCTGCGGGTAGCCGCCGGTGACTGCCTCACGGTCAACCTGACCAACCTGCTGGCCTACCAGGCCAACCCCAACAAGCACGGCATCGACCCAGAAGAAAACGAAGCCGAAGGCGAAGAGGAAGGCCCGGAGAACGAAGTCGAGAACGAAGGCGGTGAGGATTTCGTCGCTGATGAGCAGGTGAATGACCGGCATGTCGGCTTCCAGGTGAACGGCATGCAGGCGGTCAACAGCATTGGCGATATCGCCGCCAACACCGGCCGCAATGGCAACTTCCTGGTGTCGCCCGGCAACACCCGCAGCTACACCCTGTACGCCGAGCGCGAGGGGGCCTTTGCTGCCACCAGCCAGGGCGCTACTTTTGGCGGCCAGGGTGGGGCAGGTAACGTCGCCAATGGCCTGTTTGGCCAGGTGGTGGTCGTCCCCAAAGGTGGGCGAACCTTCCGCAACACCTTGACCGAAGAAGAAATGCGCCTGGCCACCACCGGCCGTACCGCCACCGGCCAACCGGTCATCGATTACCAGGCCCGTTACCCGCAGACTCAACCGTGGATCAGCGAGGGCAAGGCCGGCAAGCCGATCATTGCCATGGTCGACGGCAATGAAATTCTCAACAGCGAGACCGACGCCATTGTCATGGGGCCAAACCCGGACGGCAGCTTCCCGCGTTCGACCTACCCGCTGGAAAGCGTCAACAAGCGCAACCCCGCATTGCCCAACCGTCTGGAAGCATTCCGCGACTTTGCCTCGCAGTTCGCCGATGAAGTGGCCGCCACCCAGGCCTTCCCCGGCTACTGGGCGGACCCGGTGATGGGCCATGTGCTGGAGCCAACGCGCGATTCGTTCATGATCAACTACGGCTCCGGCGGCATGGGCGCTGAAGTGGTCGCCAACCGCCTGGGTGTGGGGCCGATGCATGACTGCCTATCGTGCGCCTACGAAGAGTTCTTCCTCAGCGCACACACTGTGGGCGATATCGGTACCCTGGTGGACGTGCCGGCCAACGTCGGCCTGGAGAACATTCGCCCAGGCCAGACGCCGCCCGCCAGCGCCGTGGGGGTAAAGGCCAGCATGGCGCTGTACCCGGCCGAGCCTGCCAACGTGCACCACAGCTACATTGGCGATTTCACCAAGTTCCGCAACACCCACAATGGCCATGAGCAGCACATCTTCCACCTGCATGGCCACCAGTGGCTGTTCAACCCCAACGACGACAACTCCGACTACATCGACGCCCAGGGCATCGGCCCGGGTATCGGCTACACCTACGAGATTGCCAACGGCGGTTCGGGCAACCGCAACCGCGTGGCGGGCGATGCCATCTACCACTGCCACTTCTACCCGCACTTCGCCCAAGGCATGTGGGCCATGTGGCGGGTGCACGATGTGTTCGAAGAAGGCACCCGGCTGGAAGTGAGCGGGCAGGGCGAGAATGGTTTCCACAGCACCCCGTTTGCCCTGCGCAGCGGCAAGCCGGCTGCTGGCGCCCGGGCATTGCCGGATGGTGAGATCGTTGCCGGTACGCCGATCCCGGCCATCGTGCCGCTGCCTGGCAAAGCCATGGCGCCGATGCCTGGCAAGGTGGTGGTGGTACCCAAACTGTCTGAGCAACTGGTCGCCGCCAACGACGATGATGATGACGAAAACGAGGACGAAGGCGATGACGACCACGCCACCCAGGCGCCGGTGCGCAAAGCCGTCGGCTCACTGGCGCTGGTCGACCGCACCGATGCCAACCGCAACGCCGATGGCACCCTGAAAAACCCAGGCTACCCGTTCTGGATCGGTGGCATGGAAAGCAGTGTCGGTAACCGCCCGCCAACCCCGCCACTGGACATGCTTGACCCGGCCCTGGCCCGGCAGCTGAAAGACAGCGGCAACGCCCTGTGGGCCAACCTCGACGCCAACCAGGTTGATGGCTGGGATGGCGGCCTGGGCCGTCATGCGCTGGACGGTGTATCTGCCGGTGGCGAGGCCGTGACCACCACCACCAAGCTGGACTTTTCCAAGGTGGTGCACAAAGCCAAGCCCATCTACCTGCCCGAAGAAGGAACCGATGTCGAGCAGGCCGCCATGCAGTTCCACGCCAAGGCCGAGCACCCCAGCTTCGCCCTGATCCCTGGCAGCCAGCCGGTGGCCAAGGCCTTCCGCACCAACGGCGCCTTGCCCACTGCCGGCGCGCCGTTCTACGAGCCGTGCATGGATGACCGCGGCAAGCGCCTGACCCAAACCTCGGGGGTAGGCGAGTTTGCGAGCGGCGAGAGCCTGACCGGCATGAGCTTCCGTGGTTCGTCCACCTTCACCGCCGACCGCCCGCGCATCTACAAAGGTGCCAATATCCAGTTCGACGCGGTGTACAACAAGGTCGGCTACCACTTCCCGCAGGCGCGTATCCTGGCGCTGTGGGAAGACGCCTGGCCGGTGATCACCAAGCAGCGCCCGCCAGAGCCGCTGGTGATGCGCATGAACACCTTCGACTGCACCATGTACACCCACACCAACCTGATCCCGTCGTACTACGAAATGGACGACTACCAGGTGCGTACCCCGACCGACGTGATCGGCCAGCACATCCACCTGCCCAAGTGGGACCTGACTGCCGCCGACGGCTCGGCCAACGGCTGGAACTATGAAGACGGGGTGCTCTCGCCCGGGAGCGTGGTCGAGCGGGTGCACGCCATCCGCGCCTACAACGGCTGCACCGAGGGCGACAGCCGCGATGGCACCGCCGCGTGCCCGAAAGCCAAGCAGCACCCGTACTTCGGCCGCTTTGGCCGGGCCGACTGGCTGGGTGCGCGCACGGCCATGCAACGCTGGTTTGCCGACCCGCTGGTGAACGTGAACAACGTCGACCGTGGCCTGGGCACCATCTTCACCCACGACCACCTCGGCCCATCGACCCACCAGCAGCTCGGGCTGTATGCAACTGTGCTGGCCGAGCCCGCCGGCTCTACCTGGTACCACGCCGAAACCGGCGAGCAGCTGTACAACCCGGCCACACGCCAGGACGGCGGGCCGACCTCGTGGCAAGCGGTGATCAAGACGGGCGACCACGATGGCGATGGCAAGAACGACAGCTACCGTGAGTTCTTCCTTGAGTACAGCGACTTCCAGCATGCCTATGAAGCGGGCGTCTACGTGGGCGCAGGCCCGGACGGTATCCCCAGTGGCCAGGCGTACCCCGCCACGGCCGACAGTTTCCGCTACGCCATCAACCCGCCGGTGAGGCAGAAGGCATCCAACCTGCTTGAATCGGTGGTCGAGTCGCGCGGTGGCCTGGCCCCCGGCTGCCCAAGCCGGCCTTGCCCGCAGGCGATTTCGGTCGATGACCCGGGCATGTTCGTCGTCAACTACCGCAACGAGCCGCTGGCCCTGCGGGTATTCGACCCGAACAAGGTCGGCCCCGATGGCAAGCGCGGCATGCAGGCAGACGGCCTGGCCGGCGACCTGAGCTATGCCTTGCAGAGCCGTACCGACCGTGCGATCCCGGCCATGAACCTGGCGCCTTCGGCGATCACTTCGGCGGTTGGCCCTACCGGCGGCACCACACTGTTCCCACCCCACATCAACAAGGCCGGCAGCGAGCCGGGTGACCCGTTCACGCCCATGCTGCGCACCTACTCCGGGGACAACGTACGCCTGCGCCTGCACGCCGGTGGCCACGAGGAGGAGCACAACGTGACCCTGCACGGCGTCAAGTGGCTGCAGAACGGTTCGGGCTTCGGTAACAGTTCCAACTCGGGCTGGAAGGCCTCGCAGATGATCGGGATTTCCGAACAGATGGGCTTCATGGCGCCGGTGTCGATGATTTCCAGTTCTGCTGCCACCAACGGCGATTACCTGTACGCCATGGACGCAGCCCTGGAAGGCTACTGGAACGGCATCTGGGGCGTGATGCGCAACTACACCGCACAACGCGCCGACCTGTTCCCGCTGCCGAACAACACGCAACCCGTGGCCATGCGCAATACCGTGAACTTTGACGGCATCTGCCCGAAAACCACGGCCAACCCCAACGGCATCGGTACCCGTACCACCGTCAAGCGCAGCTACGAGATTGTCGCGGCGCTGGCCAACGACATCCTCGAGAACCGCAACGGCGTCAGCATCAACGACCCGGCCGGTGTCGGCCAGCATGTCGGCGGCCCGCTGAAGGCCAATGGCGGCACCCTGGTGTTCAACAGCCGCAAGACCAGCATCCCGCAGGTGACGGTTGTCGACGAGGAGGACGGCACCACCTTTACCGTGGGTGGCCACAGTGCGCCGCTGCATGACCCGACCGCCGTGCTGTATGTGCGCAAGGCCGACCTGGACGCCACCACCGGCAAGCTCAAGGCCGGCGTACCGGTGGAGCCGCTGGTGCTGCGTGCCAACGCCGGGGACTGCATCAGCATCACCCTGGAAAACCGCCTGCCACAGGTCATGCCAGACCTGCCAAGCACGGCCGTGATGCAGAACGTGGTCAAGCGTGACCGCTTCGACAGCGAAGGCTCCACCGCCTTCAACAACAACCTGATGCGGCCGTCCAGCCATGTGGGCCTGCATGCCCAGTTGCTGGCCTACGACATCACCAAGTCCGACGGTGCCAACGTGGGTGCCAACCCGGTGCAGACCGTGCCACCCCGGGTGGGCAACAGCGGTGCCTACCCAAGCCGGGTGTACCAGTACTACGCCGGCCACCTGGAACGTGAGGGCAAACCGGTGCTGCAACTGGGCCGCACGGTGGACAACATCAACACCACGGCAATCGAGTTTGGTGGCCTGAACCTGATGCCGTCGGACTTCATCAAGCAGCCACAAAAAGGCCTGGTGGGTGGCATGAGCATCTTGCCGCAGACCGCGACCTGGACCGAGGACACCGCCAGCCGGGCCCAGGCCACGGTCAAGGTCACTGGGCAACCCGATTACCGCGACCTGGTAACGGTGTGGCAGCGCTCGATGAACATGCGCTGGGCTGACGGCCGCCCGGTCGAAGGCATCGCCACCGAAGGCAATGGCGTGCCGGGGGACCCGAAAGACAACGGCAACATGGCCATGAACTACAAGACCGAACCGCTGTGGCTGCGCTTTGGCCTGGCGCCGGATGCACCGTTCGGCCATGCCGACGGCTTCGGCTTCGCCGATGTGCCCAACGCGCACATGGCCTACAGCAACGCCTTGGTTGGCGGTGACCCGCAAACCCCGGTGCTGTACGCCAAGCCTGGCCAGCCGGTGCGCAGCCATGTGCTGATGCCCAGCGGTGGCAGCCGTGGCATCACCTACCAGCTGGACGGGCACCTGTGGCCATTGCACAACTACCAGGCCGAGAAGAGTGACGTGGACGGCTACCCGATGAGCCTGCCTGGCATCGGTTCGGTGCGCTTTGGCTACAACCCGATGGCCATGTACATCGGTGCCCAGGAGAGCGTACTGCCTGCGGCGCACTTCAGTTTCATGCTGCCGAGTGCCGGTGGTGCCAACGCGGTGGCAGGTGACTACCTGTTCCGCGACTACGCCGCCTACGGCAACGTCTCGGGGCTGTGGGGGATTTTGCGGGTGACCAACGAAGCGCCGCCGGCAACGGCCCCGGCGCAGTGACAGAAGGGGAGCGCGAGCATGAACAAAAAGACTCGCCCTGCTTACTTGGGGGTATTGCTGGGGGTAGCGCTGATCGGCCTGGGCGTGGCGTATGAAAAGCTCTGGTGCGATCCCCGCGAGCTGTTGCAGGAGCCTGCCGACCCGCAGGCCCTGCACCGGCTCAGCCGGGACGGTGTGACCGTGGAGTTCGAGGCCCGGCCGCTGGCCGGGGGCGAGTTGAAGGAAGGCGCCTTCGCCAATATCCGCTTCAAGGTCAGCGACCAGACCAGTGGCCAGCCGCTGTCGGGCATGGCCCCGGGGGCGTGGATCGACCCGGCGCAGTCGGCGCCGATAGGCGACCGCAACCAAAGCTGCAAGGCGCGGGTTGCGCTGTTTCTCAAGAGCAGCATCGGCGCCCGGCCGCTGCTCGACCTGAACAGCTACTTCCTGTTGATGCTCAACAACGACGCCAGCCTGACGGTGATCGACCCGACCGTTTCGGTGGGCGGCGTGACCAGCACCATGGCCCGCATCGACCTGCCCGGGCGGCCCATGGACTGGGTGGCCACCAGCGACGACAAGCAGGTGTTCGTGTCGATCCCCGAGCGCGGCAAGGTGGCGGTAATCGATACCGAAACCTTCACCCGCGTGGCCGACCTTGACGCCGGCGACCAGCCGCTGCGCGTAGCCTTGCAGCCGGACCAGCACCGGTTGTGGGTGGGCAATAACAGCAGTGACCCGGCCAAGGGTGGGGTGACGGTGATCGACGTGCCAGGGCGTACTACCCTGAAAAGCTTCAACACCGGCACCGGGCACCACGAAATCGCCTTCAGCGCCGACTCGCGTTTTGCCTACGTCAGCAACCGCGACAGCGGCACCCTCAGCGTTATTGATATCCCGGAAATGCGCCTGGCCAAAACCATCAAGGTTGGCCCGCACCCGCTGTCGGTCAGCTACTCGGCGCTGTCCCAGGCCGTTTACGTGGTCGATGGCGAGGAAGGCAGCGTGCGGGTGTTTGATGCCCGCAGCCACCAGCTGCGCCACACGGTCATGGCCGAGCAGGGCCTGGGGCCAATGCGCTTCAGCAGCGATGGCCGCTACGGCGTTGTACTCAACACCCTTGAGAACCAGGCCCTGGTGATCGATGCCAGTACCGACAAGCTGATCCACCACATTCCGGTGGCGGCCGAACCCTATCAGCTGACCTTTACCAAGGGCTATGCCTATGTGCGCGGCCTGGCTTCCCCGAAAGTGACCATGATCAACCTGTCCAGCCTGGGCGAAGGGCGCTCGCCGATCGTCCAGGGCTTCGAGGCCGGCCCGGCAGCGCCGCGCCAGGCCGGCGACCTGCCATTGGCCCAGGGGTTGTCGGTGTCGCGTGATGACAACTCGGTGTTCGTGGTCAACCCGGTGGACAACACCACCTACTTCTACGCCGAGGGCATGAACGCGCCGATGTCCGGCTACAACAACCGTGGTCACCAGGCCCGTGCTGCCCTGGTCGTTGACCGCAGCCTGCGCGAGGTGGCGCCAGGGGTGTACGGCTCGACGGTGAAACTGCCCGCTGCCGGCAAGTTCGACGTGGCCTTCCTGCTCAACCAGCCGCAGATCATCCACTGCTTCAGCGCCGATGTCGCCGAAGCGCCCAATGCCGGCAAGCGCAAGGCCGCGCATGCCGAGTTCATCGGCCTGGACCAACCAATGCCGCAGCACAGCGCCATTACCGCACGGGTGCGTATCGTCGGTGACGACGGCCAGCCGCGGCTGGGCCTGAACGACCTGAGCCTGCGCTACTTCCTGGCGCCGTCGTCGATGCCGCGCAACCTGCAGTTGCAGGAAGTGGGTGAGGGCGTCTATCAGGCAGCCCTGACACTGCCCGAAGCCGGCGCCTGGTACCTGCATGTGCAGTCGCCATCGCTGGGGCGCAAGTTTGCCGAAGAAAACTACACCAGCCTGCGCATCCTGCCGGCCGCAGCAACCAACGCTTCCCAGACTGAAATGAGGAGTGTGCGATGAACGCCAAGCATTCTTTCCAACTGCTGGCCCTGAGCCTGGCACTGGCCAGCAACCTTGCCCTGGCCCACGCCGGCCACGATCACAAGGGCCACGCCGAACAGCCACCGGCGGCGCGCCAGGAAAAAACCAGTGTACGTTTTGCCGACGTTTCCCTGCTGAACCAGGACGGCATGCCGGTGCGCCTGGAGAAGGACCTGGTCGGTGACCACCTGGTGGTCATGGGCTTCATCTACACCAGCTGCACCACGGTGTGCCCGGTGGTGTCGTCGATCATGGGCAAGGTCCAGCAACAGCTGGGTGGCCGGGTAGGCGAAGAAATCCACATGGTATCGATCAGCGTCGACCCGCAGCGTGACGACGCCAAGCGCCTGCAAGACTACGCCAAGGCCTTCCAGAAGGGGCCAGGCTGGAGCTGGCTGACCGGCACCCCGTACGCTGTCACCGAAACCCTCAAGGGCCTGGGCAGCTTCAGCGCCGACCTCCGTCAGCACCCGCCGCTGATTCTGGTAGGTGACGGGCGAAGCGGACACTGGACGCGCTATTACGGCTTCACCGACCCCTCCGTACTGATCGAAGAAATCAACCGTCTCAGCGCCCGCCGGGTGCATGCCAAAAGCACGGCCATTGCCGACCACCATGAGGTGCAACCATGAGCTCTGTAACCTCCCGCCGCGGCGGCATGCGCGCTTTCGACTGGCTGGTGCTGGGCGGCTGCCTGTGGATTCTCGCTTCTGTGGCGTTCGCCCATGAAGGCCACCTGCAGCAGGCCCCCGAGCCACAGCCCGCCCCCCAGGCGATGACCAGTGGCGGCGGCACCCGCGATGCCCAGACCTGGTTCACGGATACCGTGCTGAAAGACCAGAACGGCCGCGAGCTGCGGTTCTACAGCGATGTGCTCAAGGACAAGGTGGTGATGCTGAACGTGATCTTCACCCACTGCACCGACGCCTGCCCGCTGATCACCCGCAAGCTGCGCGAAGTGCGCGAGGCCATGGGCCGGCAACTGGCCAGCCAGGTGACCTTTGTGTCGATCAGCAGCGACCCGCTCAACGATACCCCGCAAGCACTCAAGGCGTTTGCCGCGAAGCAGGGGGTTGATGGGCCGAACTGGCTGTTCCTGACCGGTGACAAGGCCAATGTCGACCTGGTGCTTGGCCGTATTGGCCAGTTCCTGCCCAGCCCCGAGCAGCACTCCACGCAGCTGATTGCCGGCGATGTGGCGGGCAAACGCTGGAGCAAGATCCGCCCGGATGCACCACCGGCGGCCATAGCCCAGCGCATGCAACTGCTGACCCAGCCCTTGGCAGGCCGGTGATTGCCATGGTGCGATCCCCGTGGAGTCAACGACTGAGAGGGCAGCCTTTGTGGGAGCGGCCTTGCGTCGCGAAAGGGCTGCGCAGCAGCCCCGGCAATGGCAGCCTCAACCCAGAAAGCGGGGAGCGCTGCGCGCTCCTTTCGCGACGCAAGGCCGCTCCCACAGGTATTCGCACCGGGCTTTCGATCTGCTTGGCATGCTTGCTGGGCATGGCACCTTTTGCCTCAGCCCTGGACCTGACCGAACACGAACAAGCCGGCAAACGCCTCTACCGCGAGGGGGTCTCCAGCAGCGATGCACAATTGCAGGCCCGGGTCGGTGCCAGCGACATCAGTGTGCCCGCCAGCGTGGTGCCCTGCGCCAGCTGCCACGGCAACGACGGCCGTGGCCGCGCCGAAGGCGGCGTGCGCCCACCCAACCTGGACTGGCAACGCCTGGCACAAGGCCAGGGCGCACGCGAAGCCAATGGCCGCAGCTACCCGGCTTATACCGACCGCAGCCTGGCCAGGGCCATCCAGCATGGCGTAGACCCGGCTGGCAACCGCCTGGACCCGTCCATGCCACGCTTCGAACTGACCATGGCCGACCAGCGCAACCTCACCGCCTACCTGAAACGCCTGGCCGAGGAACGCGACCCCGGCATAGAGGAGGGCGTACTACGCCTGGGCACCTTGCTGCCGGCGTCCGGCCCGCTGGCCGAAGCCGGGCAGGTGGTACGTGCGGTACTGGAAGACGGGGTGGCGCAACTCAACCAGCAAGGCGGCATTCATGGGCGGCACCTTCAGCTGGTTGTGCTGGACCCTGGTTTCGACGCGGCCAGCGCCGAGCAGGCCTTGCAGCAGTTGCTGGAGCAAGAGCGCGTGTTCGCGCTGATTTCGCCTTTGGCACCGATGCTCGACCTGCGCCTGACAACCTTGCTGGCACCACAGAATATACCCCTGATTGGCAGTACCCCGCGCAGCGGCGGCAGCGCACAGATCTTCGACCCGCTGCCCGGCTTACCTGCGCAATTGCTGAGCCTGGCGGGCCACGCCCGTGCAGGGTTGGGCCTGGCACCCGGCGACTTGCGCGTGGTGTACGCCGGCAGCGACCAGGCAGAGGCGGCCGAGGAGGTACGTGAGCGCCTGTTGCAGGAAGGCTGGGCGCCGCCCGCCATCGAGGCCTTCGACGGCCAGGCCGTGGACGGGCAGGGCATCGTCTTCCTTGGCCGCGCCCAGGCATTTGTCGAGCTGGCGACGGCGTTGCAGGCCGCGGGCCGCCAGCCCTACCTGTTCGCTGCGTCCGGCCAGGTGGCCGGCGCCGTGGCGCGGTTGCCCGAGCAATGGTCGCAACGGGTGTTTCTGGCCTACCCCTATGTCCCCGAAGACTGGACCGAGCAGGGCCTGGCCACCCTCGCCGGGCTGCAGCAGCGCCAGGGCCTGGACCCACGCCAGGCGTCGTTGCAGGTCAATACCTTGTGCGCCCTGCGCCTGCTGAGCGAAGCGCTGAAGCAGATTGGCCGTGATGCCAGCCGTGAACAACTGATTGGCGCACTGGAAGGCTTGCACGATGTGTCTACCGGCCTGACCCCGGCGCTGGGCTTTGGCCCCGGTCGCCGCCAGGGCATGGCCGGTGCCCATGTAGTGGCGGTGGCCCTGCCCGGGCCGCGTTTCACCGCAGTTACCCCTTACCGGCCGGTGCCGGACAGCCTTTGAGTGGAGGTTGCCATGCGTATTGTGTTGCTGTGCCTGTTGCTGGTAATGGCCAAGGCGAGCTGGGCCGATGTACCTGCTGCGCGGGTCAATGGCGTGGAGATCGGGTTGACGCGCCTGGAGCGCTATTTCAGCGAATACCTGGCCGCCCAGGGCCGCGCGGTGACCAGCATCCGCAACCCGGGGCTTTACAAGCGCCTGCGCGATCAGGCGCTGGATGAGCTGATCGACAAGGAACTGCTGTGGCAGGAGGCGCGGCGACAAGGCATCGCCATCAGCGACGCGCAGGTGTCGGCGCATGTCGGCGAGGTAGAAGCTGCGTTCGGCAGCCCGGCAATTTTTGAACGGCGTCTGGCAGAGGCGGGCTTTGACAGGGCACAGTACACTGAGTACACCCGGCAAGACATGGCGGCCCAGCAGGTGTATGCCCAGCTCAGCGCAGTCGACGCGCCGAGCCCTGCCGAAGTGCAAGCATTCTATGATGCCAACCGAGAAACACTGCAAGGAGCGCAGAACCAAAGTGATAATCCTTCGGTCATATACGAACAGGGCCTGGTCTTGGCCAGGGCCGCGCTCATCGGTGAGCGCGAGGCGCAAGCGCGCAAGTCTGTGCGCCAACGTTTGCGCGATTCCGCTAAAGTGGAGATCGCTGACTGAAGCCCCTGGTGGCGTTCCCCCCAATGCTGGGGAATTAGGGTTTGGCAATGTGCCATCAGTTTCCCCGGTTGTGGGGAAGGGGGCGGGTGTGCCTGCCCGCCGTGTTTTGGGTGCTGGCCGGCACCTTTTGCAAATCAATGACTTACAGCGGTGCAACATGACTATTCACGCCTGGCACGAAGCCTGCTCAAGCCAGTACAAGGGCGCACTTCGCAGACCGGGAAACCGGGCAGTTCTTGGGAGTCGACCTTGGTGAACAGAGTATTGGTAGTCGATGACGAACAGACCCTTGCGCAGAACCTGCAAGCGTACTTGCAAGCGCAAGGCCTGGAAGTTCATGTTGCCCACGACGGTGCTAGTGGTATCGAACAGGCTGAGCGCCTGGCGCCACAAGTGATCGTGCTGGATTACCGCTTGCCCGACATGGAAGGTTTTCAGGTTCTGGAGGCTGTACGCAAGAACAGGCAGTGCCACTTCATGCTGATCACCGCCCACCCCACCGTCGAGGTGCGTGAGCGGGCCGCGGAGCTGGGTGTCAGCCATGTCCTGTTCAAGCCGTTCCCATTGGTGGAACTGGCCCGTGCAATCTTCGACCTGATGGGCATCGAGCGCCGGCGCAGGGCCACGGACAACCCGGCTGAAGGGTTCGTCGAACGACGCCAGAACAGGAACGAATCGTTCCCCTTGCAGTTGTACGATGGAAGCTGGGTGTTGGCTGACCGCCGCCGCAATGGCGCCAAGCCACCAGGGCCCGACGACGATCAACTGCTCACAGGGGAATAGCGGCGCCCGCACCCCTGGCTGAGCCAGCCTGCGACGCGCCCCCTGAGCGGAGTCGCAGGCCATGCCAGCAGCATTCGATGCACCAGTCTCAGCCTACCCCCGCGACCTGCTGGCCCAGGCCCGTCTGCAAGCCAGCGACGAGCGCCTGCTCAACTGCCTCGAACGCCTTGCTTGCGACAACCCCGACACCTTCACCCGTCGCCTTGGCCTGACCCTGCATTACCCGGTGCTGGACAGCCACACCCTGCTGGCCAGCAGCCCACGCTTTGACAAGGTCAGCCTCGCCGCGTGCCTGAAGCGCGAATTCGTGCTGATCGAGCAGGGCGGCCAGCTGTTGGGCGTGTTCGCCGACCCCTTCGACCCCGCCCGCCTGGCCTGGATCGATGATGTACTGCAAGGCGCGCCGCTGTACCTCGCCCACGCCGCCGAACTGGCCACCTTCCTTGCCCGCCACGAAGAAAGCTTCCACGCCGTCGATGCCCTTGACCATGACGCCGAGGCCAGCAGCGAAGGCGACCCGCTGCAACGCCTGTCGCTGGCCAGCATCAGCGAAGACCAGAGCCGCGTGGTCAAGCTGGTCAACTCCACCCTGTACGACGCCCTCAAGCTGCACGCCAGCGACATCCACCTGGGCATGACCGGCCAGGGCCTGACCATCAAGTACCGCATCGACGGTGTGCTCAACGGCGCCGGCAAGGCCAGTGGCAGTGCCTTCGCCGACCAGGTGATCTCGCGCATCAAGGTCATGGCCGAACTGGACATTGGCGAAAAACGCGTGCCCCAGGACGGCCGCTTCAAGGTTGCCGTGGGCGACCGGCAAATCGATTTCCGGGTATCGATCATGCCCAGCATCTTTGGCGAAGACGCCGTGCTGCGGGTGCTCGACAAGCAGGACTTGTCCGACCGGGTCAGCGGCGTGCAACTGCAGGCCCTGGGCTTTGCCGACGAAACCCTGCGCGCGCTGCGCCGGCTGGCTGCCGAACCCTACGGCATGATCCTGGTCACCGGCCCCACCGGCAGCGGCAAGACCACCACCCTGTACGCCATGATCAGCGAAATCAACCATGGCGTAGACAAGATCATCACCATCGAAGACCCGGTCGAGTACCAGCTGCCCGGCGTATTGCAGATCCCGGTAAACGAGAAGAAGGGCCTGACCTTCGCCCGCGGCTTGCGCTCCATCTTGCGCCACGACCCGGACAAGATCCTGGTTGGCGAAATCCGCGACCCGGACACCGCGCAAATTGCCGTGCAGTCGGCGCTCACCGGCCACCTGGTGTTCACCACCATCCACGCCAACAACGTATTCGACGTGATCGGCCGCTTCAGCCAGATGCAGGTCGACCCCTACAGCTTTGTTTCCGCGCTGAACGCGGTGCTGGCCCAGCGCCTGATCCGCCTGGCCTGCACCCATTGCTCCAGCCCCTGCGAGGTGGATGACGACACCCTGTATGGCTCGGGCCTGACCCGTGAGGGCGTGGCCGGCTGGAAGTTCGTCCGCGTGCAGGGCTGCGGCCAGTGCCGGGGCAGCGGCTTTCGCGGCCGCAGCGCCATCGCCGAACTGCTGCACCTGGACGACGACCTGCGGCAGATGATTGTCGAGCGCCGCCCCCTCTCGCAAATCAAGACCCTCGCCTGCCAGCGCGGCCTGCGCCTGCTGCGGGCTTCGGCCCTGGACCTGGTCCGCGATGGCCGTACCACACTTGAGGAGATCAACCGTGTCACATTCATCTGATCGTTTCTGTGCCGTGGTCGGCGCCGAGGGTGTCGGCTTGGGTTGCTGGCACAAACACCAACACCAGTGGCTGGGCAGCCGCGAGTTCAGTTGCGACGCCGCCCAGCCTGCCTGGGACGCCGCCGTCGACGCGCTGGCCGGGCTGTTGGCCGAGCATGCTGTACGGGGCGCCCAGTTGCGGGTGCTGTTGTCGGCCCGCTACAGCCGCTTCTGCCTGGTGCCCTGGAGTGATGCCATCGGCCACACGCGCGAGCTGGACGCCTATGCCCGGGCCTGCTTCGAAAACCTCTACGGGCAGCCGCTGGACGACTGGCGCATCGTGCTGTCGCCCGAGCCTGCCGGTGCCGCGCGCATCGCCACGGCGCTGCCCGAAGCCCTGCTGCAACGGTTGCAGGGGCTGGGCCGGGAAAACCGCCTGAGCCTGCGCTCGGTGCAGCCATACCTGATGGCTGCCTATAACCGCTGCTCTCCGCAGCTGGAGCAGGGCGACTTCCTGTTCGTGCTGGCCGAGCCGCGCCGCAGCGTGCTGCTGCTGGCCGCCGGCGGCGCCTGGCAGCAAGTGCTGGCGCAAGGCTGCGCCGACAGCGACCAGGCCCTGCAAGCGTTGATCGAGCGCACCTGCGAGCTGTATGGCGAGCACCAGCCACGGGTGTACCTGCATGCCCCGGGCCGGGGCGACGTGCCGCAACTGGCGGCGGTGCAGCTGTGCCAGCCGGCCAGCGAAGCCGACCCGCTGTGCGCCATGTGGCGGGCGGTGGCTTGACATGCGCCGCCTCGAACTGGAATTCCAACCCCGGCGCAGCGGCCCACTGGCCTGGTCGCTGCTGGCCCTGGGCAGCGCCATGGTCGCCGGCCTGGTATTGCTGCAACAGAATTTGCAGACCGAGCAGGTAGACCTTGAGGCCAGCGTGCACAGCCTGGAGCTGCAACTGGGCCGCCGTCCGGCAACCACTGCCCCGCAAAGCACTGCTGCCAGCCGTGAGCAGGCCGAGCGGCTGGCCCAGATGCGCAGCGTGTCGCAACAACTGCAACGCCCCTGGCAGCAGCTGTTCGCCATGCTCGAAGCCTTGCCGCAGGACGATGTGGCGCTGCTAGGCCTGACCCCGGACGCGCGCAAAGGCCAGGTCCGTATCGCCGCGGAGGCACGCAACCTGGAAGCGATGCTGCAGTACCACCAGCGCCTGGAAGCCAGCGATGAGCTCAGCGATGTATCGCTGCTCAACCATGAGGTGTTGGCCGCGCAGCCCGAGCACCCGGTGCGCTTCACCCTCACCGCTACCTGGGAGACTGGCCATGCGCGCCCTTGAATCGCTGAACAGCCTGATCCTCCAGGAACGCCTGCGCCGCGTCGGCCCGGTTGGCCTGGCCGCCGTCGCCGTGGGCGTGCTGGCGCTGGGCGTGATGTGCGCCGGGGTGCTGCCGCAGTGGCAGAGCGTGCGTGAACTGCGCGCCACCGAAGCGGACGCCAGCGTTCAGGTCGGGCGGGTCAAGCGTGGCGAGGTGAAGATCGCCGTCAAGCCAGAGCAGCAGGCCCTCGACAGCCTGCGCCAGCAACTGCCGGGGCAGCCCCAGGCCAGCGAGCTGATCGAGCGCCTGTACCACCTGGCCAGTGCCGAGCACATCAGCCTGGCGCGCGGTGAGTACGCCTTGGGCGTCGATCCCAAGACCCAGCTGGCGCGCTACCAGATCGTACTGCCGGTGCGCGGCAGCTACCCGCAGATTCGCGCCTTTATCAAAGGCCTGCTCAAGCAGCTGCCGACCTTGGTGCTGGAAGACCTCGAGCTGCAACGCAAACGCATCGGCGACAGCGAGCTGAATGCCCGCCTGCGCATGACCCTTTACCTGTCGAGGTCATGATGAACACACAACGTGCAGTCATCTGGGCCAGCTTCCTCGGCGTGAGCGCAGTCCTCGCCTGGGCACCAGGGCACTGGTTCGGCCAGGAAGACAGCGTCGCGGCCTTCGCGGGCAAGTCGGATCGCCGCACCGCCGCTCCCACAGGAGTTGTGGGCAACGCCGAACCTGTGGGAGCGGCTTTAGCCGCGAAAGGGCCGGAACAGCCCTCCAGAGATCTGTTCCCAACCCAGCAATGGACCAAACCCCAAGCCCTGGCCACCGTCACCGAACAACCCGTGGCTGTCGCGCCCATCGTGGCCGTAGCGCCGACCGCCCCGGAACTGCCGTTCCAGTTCATCGGCCGCATGGGCAACAACGACGACCTGCAGATCTTCCTGCAGAGCGGCGAAAAACTTTACGTCGTGCGCCAGGGCGACGTCATCGAAGACACGTATCGCCTCGATCGGGTATCGGCCAGCGAGCTGAGCCTGGTCTACCTGCCTTTGCACCAGTCGCAGACCTTGTCTGTCGGGAGCGCACCATGAAGTCGTCAAAGCTGTGCAAGCCTGCTCCGTTCCTGCTGTTGGCATTGTGCGTGGCCATTGCCGGCTGCGGCTCTAGCGCGGTACGCAAGGACAGCGACCAGTTGATGAAGGAGGGCCAGTACGAAGCCGGTATCGCCCGGCTGGAAGAAGCCCTGCGCGATGACCCGCGTGATACCGAGCTGAACATCGCCCTGGCCCACAGCCGTCAGGCAGCAGTCGAGGCGCTGATCACCCAGGCCGATGCCGACCGCATCCGCCACGACTTTGCCAACGCCCGCATGGGCTATGGCCGGGTGCTGACCCTGGAGCCGAACAACCGCCGCGCCCAGGAAGGTACGCGCCAGCTGGAACTGATTCGTACCCTCGACGAACGCGTGGCCCTGGGCCAGGCAGCGTTGCGCCAGGGCGACCTGTTCGGCGCCGAGCGTTACATGCGCGAAGTGCTGCGCCTGGACCCGCAAAACCAGAAGGGCATGGCCCTGCGCAGCGACATCGAGAATGTCCAGGCGCGCACCGCGCAACCCTTCCCGCAGCTGCGCAGCAAGCTGGACCGGCCGGTCACCCTGGAGTTTCGTGATGCCAACCTGAAGACCATTTTCGAGGTGCTGTCCCAGGTCGCCGGCATCAATTTCATTTTTGACAAAGACCTGCGCCCGGACATGAAGGCCACCATCTTCGTGCGTGAAGTGCGCATCGAAGACGCCGTGGCGCTGCTGCTGGAGCAGAACCAGCTGCGCCAGAAGGTCGTCAACGACAACACCCTGATGGTGTACCCCGACTCGCCGCAGAAGACCAAGGACTACCAGGAACTGGTCATGCGCACCTTCTACCTGACCAGCATCGACGCCAACACCGCGCTGAACATGGTCAAGACCATGCTCAAGACCCGCGACGTGTTCGTCGACGAGCGCCTCAACACCCTGACCATGCGCGACACCCCCGATGCCGTGCGCATGGCCGAAAAGCTGCTGCAATCGCAGGACCAGTCCAACCCCGAAGTGGTGCTGGAAGTGGAGGTGATGGAAGTGGCCACCTCACGCATCCTCGACCTTGGCCTGCAATGGCCCAACACGTTCGGCGTGCTGACTTCCGACGGCAAACCGGTCAGCGTGCTCGACCAGCTGAGGGGCATCGACTCCAGCCGCATCAGCATCGGGCCGGCACCGCAGGCCAAGATCAATGCCCAGGACAAGGACATCAACACCTTGGCCAGCCCGGTGATCCGCGTCAGCAACCGCGAGCAGGCACGTATTCACATCGGCCAGCGAGTGCCGATCATCAGCGCCACTTCGGTGCCGTCCACCCAGGGCCCGGTAATCACTGAAAGCGTCACCTACCTGGACGTGGGTCTCAAGCTTGAAGTGCAACCCACCGTGCACCTGAACAACGAAGTGGCGATCAAGGTGGCCCTGGAAGTCAGTAACGCCACCCCGCTGGAGGCTACCCGCCAGGGCACCATCCCGGTCCAGGTCGACACCCGCAATGCCCAGACCACCCTGCGCCTGCACGATGGCGAAACCCAGGTACTGGCCGGCCTGGTGCGCAACGACCACAACGCCAGCGGCAACAAGATCCCGGGCCTTGGTGATATCCCCGGCCTGGGTCGGCTGTTCGGCAGCAACAAGGACGACATGAGCAAGTCCGAGCTGGTGCTGGCGATCACCCCGCGCATTGTGCGCAACCTGCCGTACCAGAGCCCGTCGGACATGGAGTTTTCCACCGGCACCGAGTCGGCCATGCAGGTGCGCCAGATGGCACCACTGCCGCCGATGGATGTGCCCGGCAATGCACCCACCACCGACGACCCCGTGGTGGACAGCCAGATGGCGGTCGCCCCGGCCAACGGGAGCCCACGGCCATGAAAGCCCGCCGCCACGTGCAGGGCTTCAGCCTGATCGAAGTGGTGCTGACCCTGGCGCTGCTCGGGCTGCTGGCCAGCATGGCCGCGCCGCTGACCGAAACCGTGGTGCGCCGCGGCAAGGAGCAGCAACTGCGCGAGGCGCTGTACCAGATTCGCGATGCCATCGACGCCTACAAGCGGGCCTTTGACGCTGGCTACATCGAGAAGCGCCTGGACGCCAGCGGCTATCCACCGAACCTGCAGGTGCTGGTGGACGGCGTGCGCGATGTGCGCAGCGCCAAGGGCGCCAAGTTCTACTTCCTGCGGCGCATCCCACATGACCCGCTGGTGGCGGCCAAGGATGACGACGAAGGCGCCTGGGGCCTGCGCGCCTATGACAGCAGCCCCGACAACCCACGCGAAGGCGAAGATGTGTTCGACGTGTATTCCAGGGCCCGTGGCAAAGGCCTCAACAGCATCCCCTACGGGCAATGGTGACAGCCATGAAACGCAGCAAAGGCTTCACCCTGATCGAACTGCTGGTGGTCATGGCGATCATCGCCACGCTGATGACCATCGCCATGCCGCGCTACTTCAACAGCCTGGAAAGCTCCCGCGAAGCCACCCTGCGCCAGAGCCTTGCGGTGCTGCGCGAGTCGCTGGACCACTACTACGGCGACACCGGTCACTACCCGGACTCGCTGGAGCAGCTGGTGGAGCAACGTTACCTGCGCAACACCCCGGTCGACCCGATCACCGAGCGCAGCGATGCCTGGCAGCTGGTGCCACCGCCCGAGGGCGTGGCCGGCGGCGTGGCGGATATCAAGAGCGGTGCCACAGGGAGGGCGCGTGATGGCAGCCTCTTCGCTGAGTGGTAAGGCCGAGCGTGGCTTTACCTACCTGGGTGTGCTGCTGCTGATTGCGGTCAGCAGTGTGGCCCTGGCCGCCACTGGCACGATCTGGGCCAGCGCCGCCCAGCGTGATCGCGAGCGCCAGTTGCTGTGGGTGGGCAGCCAGTACGCCCAGGCCCTGCGCAGCTACTACCGTGCCTCGCCGGGCCTGGCCCAATACCCGCGGGCGCTGGCCGACCTGCTGCAGGACAACCGCTTCCCGCAGGCCCAGCGGCACATTCGTCGGCTGTACCCCGACCCCATCACCAGCAGCGACGAGTGGGGCCTGCTGCGTGCAATCGACGGCCGCATCACCGGCGTGTACAGCCGCTCGGACGCCACCCCGTTCAAGCGCAGTGGCTTCAGCGCCGAATGGAGCGGTTTCGAAGGCCTGGAGCACTACAGCGACTGGCAGTTTGTTGCCGAGCAGGCGTTTACCGAAAGTGCAGGCGGCGTGCAGACGCATGCAGGCCCGGGAGATACGCCATGAGCCGCCTGGCTGCGTTGTACCTGTGCCTGCTGCTGATGGCGGGGGTGGCCACTTCGGCCAAGGCGGGTGTTGAGGACGAGATGCAGGGTTTTATCGTCGATAACACGATTTCGCACATCGGCCACGACTTTTACTACTACTTCGCCGACCGCCTGCGCGCCACCAGCCGCCTGGACTTCAACCTGGTGGTACGCGAACGCCCGGATGCCCGCTGGGGCAGCCTGGTCACCGTGGAGTTCGAGCGTGAGGTGATGTACCGCCGCTTCCTGCCACCAAACACCACCGAGCTCAAAGACGAGGCCGTGGCAGCCGCCGACCTGGTCAAGCAGCAAATCATTCAACGCAAGCTGCAACGCCTGCTACAGGACACCACCGATTTGGAGAGGGACGAGCTATGAACCACCGCATTCCACGTTGCATTGCCGCCTGCCTGCTGGCCAGCGCTTGCGCTGCCCAGGCCACCGAGCTGGTGTACACCCCGGTCAACCCGGCCTTTGGCGGCAACCCGTTGAACGGCACCTGGCTGCTGAACAACGCCCAGGCGCAAAACGATTACGACGACCCCGACCTCAAGGACCGTGCCTCGGCCTTTACCGGCACCACGGCCCTGGAGCGCTTCAGCAACCAGCTGGAGTCGCGGATGTTGTCGCAGTTGCTGGACAACATCAGCAACGGCAGCACCGGCAGCATGGCGACCGATGCGTTTCTCATCGACGTCATCGACGATTCCGGGGCCTTGAGCATCAAGGTCACCGATCGTGCCACAGGAGAAATTTCGATCATTGAGGTCAGCGGCCTGAACCCCTGAGAGGGAAAGGCTTTTATGTTGGGGAGAGAACACCATGAAACGTCTGCTGAGCACGCTGCTGATCCTCACCGCCCTTGGCCTGCAAACTGGTTGCAGCCTGCGCGAACCCATGTCGGCCGAACAGGACTCGGAAACCCCGACCCTGACACCCCGGGCCTCGACCTACTACGACCTGATCAACATGCCACGGCCCAAAGGCCGGCTGATGGCCGTGGTGTACGGCTTCCGCGATCAGACCGGGCAGTACAAGCCCACCCCGGCCAGCTCGTTCTCCACCAGCGTCACCCAGGGCGCGGCCAGCATGCTGATGGATGCCCTCAGTGCCAGCGGCTGGTTCGTGGTGCTGGAGCGTGAAGGCCTGCAGAACCTGCTGACCGAGCGCAAGATCATCCGTGCTTCGCAGAAAAAGCCGGATGTAGCCGAAAACATCATGGGCGAACTGCCACCGCTGCAGGCCGCCAACCTGATGCTGGAGGGCGGCATCATCGCCTACGACACCAACGTGCGCAGCGGCGGTGAGGGTGCACGCTACCTGGGCATAGACATCTCCCGCGAGTACCGGGTGGACCAGGTAACCGTGAACCTGCGTGCGGTGGACGTGCGCACCGGGCAGGTGCTGGCCAATGTGATGACCAGCAAGACCATCTACTCGGTCGGCCGCAGCGCCGGGGTGTTCAAGTTCATCGAGTTCAAGAAGCTGCTGGAAGCCGAGGTGGGGTATACCACCAACGAACCGGCACAGCTGTGCGTGCTGTCGGCAATCGAATCGGCAGTGGGGCACTTGCTGGCGCAGGGGATCGAGCGGCGGCTGTGGCAGGTGGCGGGGGATGCGGGGGAGGGCAAGGCTACGGTGGACAAGTACCTCAGCCAGAATCAGCAGCATTAATCGACCTTGGGGGCCTTTTTGCGGGTTTAGCCGCGAAGAGGCCGGTGCACGTGCCATCTTGCATATTCATCATCGCCGCATCGCTAACGACATGACCATGACCCGATAGAACTGCCAGTAGCCGTCATTTTTTTACTGTGAGCAAATAGCATCAATGCCCCGTACATATCTCAATGTGCGGGCGGAGATGACATGGAAAAGGTGCTCGGTAATGATGACCCGGACATGGGTGCTATTTTTAATCATTGGTAGTTTGGTCGGTTGCGGGGCGCATACGCCCTCTGTGCAGGCTCCCCGCCCAGTCGCACAGACCCAGTTATTGATAAGTGAAACAGCCAAATCACAGCAGTTGACCGCGCTGAACAAGCGCGGGGAGCAGGCAATCGCGCAACTCAAGGTTTGGTATGATTCCGTCACCGAAGAGTGCGGCGGGCCTGATAAACCGAGTTACCTGTGCAGCGGTATCGAAATGCGTGCCACGGGCTTCAGCACAGGCTTTCTACCTTGGGACCCGAGCCAGAAGCACTTGGACAAAGGCGCCATCGCGTTTTCCTGGGTGCGCCGCGATACCAACTTCGGCAGGGCGGCGGAACGCTTCAATGGTTTTTTGTTTCCGCCACTGCAGGCCATCCCGCACAACAAGATTCGCGATCTTGAAGTGTTGTGCACGTTCCCAATAGATGGCGGAACGGACAACCGCGATACGGCGAACGGTTGCGGACCGCAAGACGGGTTTGAAGCCACCACCGATGCGTGCCAGAAAGTCGGTGTAACGGATGCCGATGCGTGGCTGGCAACGTACAGCGACGATGACATCGTGAAGTCCAGAGTCTGCGGATGGGACCTGCGCGAAGCCCCCGCTAACATGAAGGCGCAGTGGTTCGAGATGCCGATAAAAGTCAGGGCGGGGTTGAGCGCAGACGCATGGATGGGCTACAACGAGATTTTGCTCCCCGTATGGAAAGTTGGCGTGGGCGCAGACTTGCCTTTGTATGCATTTTTCTATGTGGAGGGGCAAACGCAAGCGGGATTGCTGGCGCAATTTGACCAGGTCCGTTATCACGCAGCTTATGGCCAGGCGGTTCCTGTCATCCGAATCAAGCTTCCTACGGCAAAGGACCAGGTCATGCAGTTTACCTACGACGAGGAAGACCAGGCGGTGGGAAGACCCATCGTCACCTCTGACGTTGATTTTGAATCCGAGCAGATCGGTGAGCGAAAAGAATTCAAAGTTGACGGATCGACATTCATATTGCATGGCACGGGGGAAGTCAGCGATGACTCGCACGGGGGCGGTGGAAGCTCGATAAGCGCAAAACATCTCAAGTTTGAAGGTTCAACGGAGATTTTACTGCCTGGTAACGGGCGTCGCCGCGTCAGTTACGACTGGGGCTGCAGTGATGTATGCACAAGAGATCTCTCGTTTACCGACAACCACAGGCTGCTGAATGACCGTGAAGGTATGCATTATGGATCGGATGAACTTACCGTCGACGGCCCTGAAATCCTGCACCTTTATATGGTTGAAGATGGCGAGAACCCGAGAATGGTCATAGACAACCTGAAAGTCACGCAGGCGCAAGCGCGATAACAGCCTTTATGTTGGTCGCACTGTGGGAAAGACCCGGCGATATGTGCATCATGGCTGACACTCCCGGGCTGCTTTGCAGCCCGTTCGCGACACAAGGCCGCTCCTACAGGGCAGCGCCAGTTTTCAGGTAACGAGCAAGGCCGGCAACCCATCTCCCACAGGTTCGGCACGTTGCAACAAATGTGGGAGCGGCCTTGCGTCGCGATGCGCCGCGCGGGCGGCGCTCGATTCACGCGCCCACACAAAACCTCAGCCGAACACCCGGCGATCCATGACACCCCCCCTCAACCCATCAACCAGATGACGCCCAGCCATTTCTCCCGCACACTGCGGAAAATTCCCAAGCCCGTACCCCGCCACCTTGCAGGGCACA
This sequence comes from Pseudomonas sp. TSO6, assembly GCF_056098905.1. Taxonomy (NCBI): domain Bacteria; kingdom Pseudomonadati; phylum Pseudomonadota; class Gammaproteobacteria; order Pseudomonadales; family Pseudomonadaceae; genus Pseudomonas; species Pseudomonas sp. TSO6. The sequence goes on from NZ_JBLZWV010000032.1 coordinate 81,705, forward strand.
GCCGGAGTAGAAAATGGCGCGACAACTAATAACAAACGCCCACGACCCGCTGCACGAATCCCGCCAGGCCCGCCTGAAGCTGGCCAGCGAAGGCGAACTACCGCTGGGCATGCTGCGCGACGAGATAGACGCTTCCTGGCGCCGTAGCCTGGGCCACGGCCTGGATTGCCTGCAGGGCGAGCAGGTCGGCCTGGGCCTGGAGCAGGGCCATGACCTGCGTATGCTGCTGGAGCGCAACCGCCTGTTGCTCGACGCCGTCACCCCGGAGCTGGACTACCTGGTCGCACGCCAGGGCAAGGCCGGTATCGTCATCCTTGGCGATGCCCAGGCCAACGTGCTGGCCATCGAAGGGCAGAAGCACGTGTTGCAGCGCGAGGGCTTGCGCGACCTGCACCCAGGCAGTTGCTGGAGCGAGTCGCTGCGCGGTACCAACGCCATTGGCACGGCGGTGGTGGAAGGCCGGCCGACGCTGATCAACTGCGGCGAACACTACCTCGACCGCCTCAGCCCGTTCTCCTGCACTTCGGTGCCCCTGCGCGACCCGCGTGGGGAGGTGATCGGTGTGCTCGACATCACCCGCGAAGGGGTGATGGCGCAGCCGCAGGACAGCCTGTCGACGCTGATGCTGGCCGCCGGCAACATCGAAAGCCGTATGTTCGGCCTGTGCCACCCGGAGCAACTGGTGCTGGCCTTCCACAGCCGCCCGCAATACCTCAACAGTGCCTGGCATGGCCTGCTGGCCTTGAGCCTGGACGGTGAGGTGCTGGCGGCCAACGACAGTGCCTGCCAGCTATTGCAGGTGCCGCGCCATGAGCTGATCGGCCGGCACAGTACGGACCTGCTCGGCGAACGTTCACCCGCGTTTATTGCACGCCTGTGGCAGGGCGGGGTGAGCAGTGTGCAGACGGCTAAAGGCGAGTTCTACTTCCGTGCTTTGCAGTTGCCGCGTCATGGCCGGGTGAATAGCAGTACGCCAGCCAGCAAACCGACGCTCGGCAAGCAGTCTCCCGCGCTCGATGCATTGGCCGGTGGCGATCCACGTCTGGCGCGCAACCTGCGCATGGCCCGCCAAGGGTTGGGCAATGGCCTGCCAGTGCTGCTGCTGGGCGAGACCGGTACCGGCAAGGAAGTGGTCGCCCGGGCCCTGCACCAGGCCAGCCCGCGCGCTGACAAACCGTTTGTGGCCGTGAACTGTGCAGCCATCCCCGAAGGCTTGATCGAGTCCGAGCTGTTCGGCTACCGCGAGGGCGCCTTCACAGGCTCCCGCCGGGGCGGCATGGTCGGGCGGCTGATGCAGGCCCATGGTGGCACGCTGTTCCTCGACGAAATCGGGGACATGCCGCTGGCCCTGCAAGCGCGCCTGTTGCGGGTACTGCAGGAGCGGCGAGTGGCGCCGCTGGGGGCGGGGGACGAGCAGGATATCGACGTGGCGCTGATCTGCGCCACCCACCGCGACCTCAAGCGCCTGGTGCAGGAGCAGCACTTTCGCGAAGACTTGTACTACCGGGTCAATGGTGTGTCGCTGCGCCTGCCGGCGCTGCGCGAGCGCGATGACCTGGCCGCGATCATCCAGGGCCTGCTGGACAAGGCCGATGCCCGTGGCGTGACCCTGGACCCGGCACTGGCCGCATTGCTCGAAGGCTTCGACTGGCCGGGCAACATCCGCCAGCTGGAAATGGTGGTACGCACGGCCCTGGCCATGCGCGAGGACGGCGAGCAGGTGCTGACCCTGGACCACCTCACCGACTGCATGCTGGACGAACTGGCCAGCGGCACGGCGCCCTCTGGCAGCCTCAAGGACAACGAGCTGGAGCTGATCCGCAGCGCGCTGGCGCGCCATCAGGGCAACGTTTCGGCTGCGGCCGAGGCGCTGGGGATCAGCCGGGCGACGCTGTACCGCAAACTCAAGCAGTTGCGCGGCTGACGTGGGCGGCCTGTTCGCAAGGCTGGTGGAGTCCAGCGACCCTGTACTCATGCGCAAGGCTCTGGCCTGGCTGTATGGTTTCGTCCGCCCTCATCGGCGGGCTATCGGCCTGTTGCTGGGCTTGTCGCTGGGTGCCTCGCTATTGGCCCTGGCGCAACCCTGGCTGGTCAAGACCCTCATCGACGATGGGCTGCTGGCCAAGGATTACCAGACCCTCTGGCATATGGCGGCGATCATGATTGGCGCGGGGCTGGTGGGCACTGTGCTGGCCGGGATCAACCGCTACCTGCATACGCGCTTGTCGGGGCGCATTCTGTTCGCCTTGCGTGATGACCTTTACCGCCATTTGCAGCAGTTGTCGCCGACTTTCTACGGGCGGCGGCGCACCGGCGACATTCTTTCGCGGTTGGATGGCGACGTGGCGGAGATACAGCGCTTTGCCGTGGACTCGCTGTTCTCGGCCGTGTCTGCCGTGATTGGCCTGGTGGGCGCGGTGGCGTTGATGTTGATGCTGTCGTGGCAGTTGTCGTTGCTGCTGGCGCTGCTGGTGCCGATCGAAGTGCTGTGGCTGCGCTGGATGCGGCGCAAGGTGGAGCGCGAAGTGCGCAACCTGCGCGAACGCTCGGCGGATGTGTCGTCGTTCCTGGTCGAGACCCTGCCGGCGATGAAATTTATCCAGGCCGCCGGCCAGCAAGACCGTGAGGCAGGGCGCCTGGACCAGCTGGGCCAGGGCTATATGCGCCAGCTGCTCAAGGTGCAGGTGACCGAATTCTTCACCCAGGCCATCCCCGGCACCCTGACCTCGTGGTGCCGCGCCTGTGCGTTTCTGGTCGGTGGCTGGTGGGTGATCCAGGGCACCTGGCAACTGGGTGCATTGATCGCCTTTTCGACCTACATGGGCATGGCCGTAGGGCCGGTGCAGAGCCTGCTGGGGCTGTACGTGGCGGTACAGCGCATGGCCGTGAGCCTGGGGCGCGTGATGGAGCTCAAGCAGGAGGCCGTGGCGGTGCGCCCTGCGGCCAACCCGCGGCCTATACCAGATGGCCCAGGTGAGTTGCGCCTTGAGGCATTGAGCTTTGCCCACGCAGGGCGGCAAGGGGCGGTGCTGAACAACGTGCAGGTGTGCGTACCGGGCGGTCTGAAGGTGGCCATCAGTGGTGCCTCGGGGGTGGGCAAATCGACCCTGATCGACCTGTTGCAACGCTTCTACGACCCCGACGCCGGGCGCATCCTGCTGGACGGCACCGACCTGCGCGAGCTGGACCTGGCCGCGCTGCGCCGACGCATCGCGGTGGTCAGCCAGGACATCGTACTGTTCCGTGGCACCCTGGCGCAGAACCTGGCCTACGGCGTGCCCGAGGCCAGCCGTGCAGAGCTGGAGCGGGTGGTGCGCCTGGCACGGCTGGACAGCCTGGTCGACAGCCTGCCACTGGGCCTGGATGGTTTGTTGGGTGAGCGTGGCCAGCAGTTGTCCGGCGGGCAGAAGCAACGCATCGCCATCGCCCGCGCAGTGCTGCAGGCCCCGGCGATTCTGGTGTTGGACGAGGCCACTTCGGCGGTGGATGAAGCCACCGAGCGCGAAGTGATCGCGGCCATCGACCAACTGTTCGCCGGCCGCACGCGCATCCTGATCAGCCACCGGGCTTCGACATTGGCCGATGCCGACCTGCACTTGCAGCTGCATGATGGCCAGTTGCAGGTGCTGCCCCAGGAGGTGGTCAAGCATGGGCACTGACTTGCGCATTGGCGTCATCGATAGCGGCTGCTCGCCTGAGCAGGCCAATGGCGTGCTCGACGCCCGCCGTTTCTGGCTGGAGGACGGCCAGTTGCGAGAAGGCGAAATGCTGCCCGACCAGTTGGGGCACGGCCGTGAGGTGCTTGCCAGCTTGCAGCATGAGGCCGGGCCGGTACCGGTGCTGGTGGCCCAGGTGTTCAGCACCCAGGCCAGCACCAGCGCCTTGCAGGTGGCCGCTGCGCTGCTGTGGCTGGTGGAGGCGGGGGCAACGCTGGTCAACCTCAGCCTGGGCTTGCAGCAGGACCGGCCTGTACTGCACCAGGCCTGCACCGAGGCCTTGGCTGCGGGTGTGCTGTTGTGTGCATCCAGCCCGGCGCAGGGCGGGCCAGTGTACCCGGCTAGCTACCCGGGGGTGGTCCGGGTTACCGGTGATGCCCGTTGCGCGCCCGGCCAGTGGTCCTGGCTTGGCACCCGGCAGGCGGACTTTGGCGGTTATGTAGGGGCGGGCGGCCGGGCGGGCGCGAGCTTGGGTTGTGCCGCCTTGAGCGGCAGGATTGCAGCGTTGCTGCATGAGGAACCGGGTATGAACCGCCAACAGGTTCATGACTGGTTGCGCCGCAATGCAGCGTTTACCGGCCCTGAGCGACGAGGTGCCAGCCATGCCTGAGCCGCGCATTGTGGTGCTGGGGGCAGGCCCTGCGGGTGCCGCCACGGCCATTGGCTTACGGCGCCTGGGCTATGCGGTCACTGTGGTATCGCAGTGGCGTCGCTTCGCTGCGGTCGAAGGTGTTTCTCAGCGGGTGTTGGAGGGCTTGGGTAACGCAGGCCTTGGCGGCGCCTTGAGCCAGGCGGCCATGCCGGCCACCCGGCAAGTGCACTGGAACGGCCAGCAGTTGCACATGAACCAGGAGTTCTTGCTCGACCGACAGCGCTTTGACCGGGCGCTGCGCGAAGACCTTCTGCGGGCAGGCGTGAGTGTGGTCGAGGGGCGGGTGCGGGAGGTCGTGCACGAGGGCGGTCACCAAGTTCGTCTGGACGATGGGCAGGTACTGATCGCTGATTTCCTCGTCGAGGCCCGAGGCCGCCAGGCCCCGCTGACCCCAGACCGCCTGCGCGGGCCCGAGACCGTCAGCCTGCTCAATGTCTGGCAGGGCAGCGCTGGGGCGCCTGCTTCAGCGGTGGAAAGCCTGGAGGATGGCTGGGCGTGGATGGCACGGCTGGAAGATGGCCGCTGTTACTGGCAGGTTACCCAGGACGCTAGCGGGTTGCCGAGCAAGGCCGGGTTGGCGGATTACTGCGCTGCGCGGCGTGCCCGTAGTGCGCTGGTCGCCGAACTGTTCGATGCCCAGGCGTTGGCACCGGCGCAGGTGCATGCACGTAGCAGCACCGCCATTTTGGCCGGTGAGTGCGTTGGGCAGGACTGGATACGCGTGGGCGATGCCGCGATGGCCGTTGACCCGTTGTCGGGCAACGGGATCTTCCAGTCGTTGTCTTCGGCGTTGCAGGCGCCGGTGGTGATCAATACGTTGCTGCGCAGGCCTGGACGGGCAGGGCTGGCGCGGCAGTTTCACCAGCAGCGGGTCGAGCAGCTGTTCTTGCGCTTTGCCCGGATCGGGCGGGATTTCTACGGGCAGGAGCAGAGCCGGGCGGGGCAGCCGTTCTGGGCTGGGCGCCAAGGCTGGCCGGATGCGCAGCCCTTGCATCAGGCGGCTGATTGGCAGGCAGCACGCATTGAGCGGCGGCCTGTACTGCGTGATGGGCTAGTGGATGCGGCCGAGGTGGTGGTGACGGCGGACCAGCCGTTGGGTGTGTGGCATTTGCAGGGGGTGGAGTTGGCGCCTGTGGTCCGGGAAATACGTAGTGGCCGGCCTGTTGAGGCAGTGTTGTCGGGGCTTGCGGGTGAACAGCAGAGGATGGTGCGGCGGTGGTTGGGGGAGCAGGGGTTGGTTTGAGATTTTGGGGCCGCTTTGCGGCCCATCGCGACACAAGGCCGCTCCTACAGGGGGCTGCGTACGGCCTGCAGGAGCGGCCTTGTGTCGCGATTGGGCTGCAAAGCAGCCCCAAAATCTTGGGTCAGAAGAAGGTCCCGACCACCAGTTGCATATAGGTCCCGGTGTCCGTCCCACCCAGCTGCGTACCGCCATTGGCCGCACTGCGCTCCGGTTTGTAGAACCCAACCAGCGGGCTGATCAGCAGGTGGTCATTGACCATCCATTCCACATACAGGTCCAGCTCTCGCCCACCGAGGTTGCCCTGGTCGGTGTCCAGCGTGTCGAAGTCGAAGTACAGCGCGCCCACGGTCAGGTTGTCCCGTGGCTTGCCTTTCAGCGCCACGTGGTGCACCTGGCTGTTCTTGTTGAACGGCCCGGCATAGTTGGCCGCCACTTCGCCCTGGAACCAGGTGCCGTAGCCACGGCTCAGGCCGTAGAACAGCGGGTCGAAGTCTTTCGAAAAGCGGCTGTAGCGGTAGGTGGCAGTGGGTGTCCAGGGCAGTTCGGAAAAGGTCCAGTTGCCTTCCAGGTACCAGGCGTTCTCGCGCCCGCCAGTGCGGTGCTGGGTTACGTATTCGGCGGCCAGTTCCAAGTCTTTCACGCCCAGGTTGCCACGCCCGCGCAGGCTGGCGGTGTCCATGCCGTCGCGGTGCTCCAGGCCCATGATCTGCGCGTAGCGCTGGTCCACGTCCAGGCCGCGGATCCAGCTGAGGCCAAGGGTACCGGCGTCGGCGACGTGTTCCAGGTTGGCCACCGCCAGCGAGGTGTCGGCCTGGTAGTGGTTGTCGGACTTCAGCCACATCAGGTCGCCGCGCCAGCCCTGTTTGCCGCCCAGGCGCAGCACGGCGGTGCGGTCGAAGGCCTTGCGTGCGGCCAGGTAGTAGGCACCGCCGCGGTCGAAGTTGGCACCCAGGTCGACCTTGCCGAGGTTGACCGGGTCACCCTGGATCAGGAAGCCGTCACCCAGCGTCACCACCTGGCGGCCGCCAGAAATGTCCACGCCGTCTTCGCCCAGCGCCGGGAACAGGTTGGCCGAGCGCCAGCCCAGGTACAAATCTTCGATGGCGGTGCGACGCTCATCGCCCAGGGTCAGGCCGGCAGCATCGCCATCGCCCCAGGTGGCGGAACTGAGCAGGTTGAAGGCGCCGTACACGGCCCCGCTATCGGCCAGGGCCTGGCTGCCGCTGAGGCCGTATTTTACGTAGCCTTCCTGCCAGGCGGTGCTGCCGGGTTGGCGGTTGCCGGCCTGATTGAAGCTTTCGTCGCTGTGGAACGTGCCGAACAGGGCTTCGAGGTCGGCGTTGAGGGTGGTGCCGTGCTGGTTGTACAGCTCGTAGGCTTGGCTGGCGGGTGCGGTTAACAGCAGGGCCAATGTGCAGGCGAGTGTGTGCCTCATGGTTTTGCTCCATGGTTTTTATTGTTGTTTTGTATTCCCTGTACCGGCCCTATCGCCGGCAAGCCAGCTCCCACAAGTACGGCACAGGACCTGAGGGCAGTGGATACCTGTGGGAGCTGGCTTGCCG